>JBILAB010000191.1:0-3508 GCA_044354455.1 Crocinitomicaceae bacterium
TGCTCAAGAAAGCATGAAATTAATGATTGAATATACTAGAGATGTTTTAGAACTCAGTAATTTACAATGCGCTATTCATGCTGACAATAAAGCAAGTATTGACTTTTTTGAACAAATTGGATTTAAGCATATTGGCACAAAGAAAAACTGGCTTTTATACAAAGGAAAGCGCATTGACGAAGTAAATTATCAACTATGTTTAAACGAAATAAAATAGTTCTTAGTGTAATTATTTCACTTGTACTAATAGCAATTGCTGTTCCTAAAATAATGCTTTTCATTTCTGGAAATAAGGTCAGTTGTAATGAAATTACAAAAGATTTTTTTATAGTCTCTCCTTTAGATTTGGATGGTTTAGCAATTCAGTTAAAAAAAGAGGGTATTATTGATAATCTAAATGCATTTATTTCGGTTGGAGAATACAAAAACTTAAAACCCAATAAAATTGCTTTAGGTAAATATTGCATTGAACCTGGCACGAGTTATCGAACTTTGCTAAATGGTTTTAAAATAAATGCAAATGGCAATGGAAATAATGAAAAAGAAGTTGAGGTAACATTCAATAACTGCATAACAATAAATGATTTAGCTGAAAAAGTTTCATCCTGCTTATTTCTTGATAGTGCTAAATTAATCTCATACTTAAACAATAAAAATACCTTAAAAAAATATGGTTTTACAACGCAACAAATACCTGCACTTTTCATTCCAAATACCTATCATTTTTTTTACGATACAGATGAAAAACAATTTGTTGAACGAATGGCTAAAGAATTTAAGATTTTTTGGACTAATGAAAGAAAAGAAAAAATAAAGCAAATTGGATTAAATTCCCCAAGCGAAGTTGTAACTCTTGCGAGTATTGTTTATTCTGAACAATCAATTGTTTCTGAAGAATGGCCAATTATAGCCGGACTTTATTTAAATCGCATTAAGCAAGGCATTCGTTTGCAGTCTGATCCAACCTTTAAATTTTGTTGGGGAGATATTTTAAAAGGTGTTCAGCGCTTATTAAATATTCATCGCGAAATTAATTGCGAATACAACACCTATAAAATAATGGGGTTACCTCCTGGGCCAATTTGCCTTCCTCCTACTACAGTTGTGGATGCTGTTTTAAATAAGGCCGATGTAAATTTTATTTACATGTGTGCGAAACCTGATTATTCGCACCGACACAATTTTGCTGTTTCTGGAGCTGAGCACATGAAAAATGCACGAATTTTCCAAAATTGGTTGGCAAATGAACTTAAAAAAAAGAATAAAAGATGAAAAGAAGAGCATTTTTTAAAGCAGGATTGAGCTTAGGTGCTATTTCCTTGCTTGAACCATTAAAAGGAGCGAACCTTCTTTCTTCTTCATTTGAAGGTGTTACTTCTGGACCAATTGTATTATCAACTTGGATTCATGGCTTGGAAGCAAATCGTGCAGCTTGGGAAGTTTTGAGTAAGGGAGGAAAAGCAATTGATGCAGTAGAAAATGGCGTTCGAATTACGGAAGCAGACTTAGCTAATCGAAGTGTTGGAATTGGCGGACGCCCTGATAGAGATGGCCATGTTACACTTGACGCATGCATAATGGATGAAAAATCGCGCTGTGGTGCAGTAGCTTTTATGGAAGGGATTGCTCATCCAATTTCTGTGGCAAGAGCGGTTATGGAAACTACGCAACATGTTATGCTTGTTGGAGAAGGCGCAGAGAAGTTTGCAAGTGAAAATGGTTTTAAAAAAGCAAAAATGCCCTTACCTGAAGTAAAAAAAGATTGGGAAAAATGGAAAAAAGAAAATAAAGATGTATTTAAAAAACCAATTATTAATCACGAAAATCATGATACAATTGGCTTGATTGCAATGGATGCCAATGGCGATTTAAGCGGCGCTTGCACCACAAGTGGTTGGGCGTACAAAATGCACGGGCGTGTTGGAGATTCTCCAATAATCGGAGCGGGTTTATTTGTTGATAATGAAATTGGTGCCGCAACTTCTACTGGTTTAGGGGAAGCAATTATTCGTGTAGCCGGAAGTAGTATGGTTGTAGAATTAATGCGACATGGTTATTCTCCCACAGATGCGTGTAAAGAAGTTGTAAATCGTATAATTAAAAAACACAGCGATTTAACGAATTTACAATGTGGATTTATTGCAATTGACAAAAAAGGAAATTTCGGAGGATATTCCGTGTATGCAGGATTTAATTATGCGCTAAAAACTTCCACAGAAGATAAAATGGTAGATGCTGGTTTTGACCGCAATTGGTAAGAATTGATTGACTTATTAAATTTATGAAAACGTTAATAGTACTAGTTCTTCTAATAGTTTCAATTTCTTCATTCGGGCAACAAGAACTTTCTTGGGAATTTTATCATCCCTTGAAAAAAGAATGGTTTTCTTTTGGAAAATCAGGAAGTATCCAAGAAAAATTAATGGAACTAAAGGAATTACCCCCTGCTTTTTATAGCGATAATGAAAAAGAATTTCAATGGATTGAAGATCATGTTTGGCAATTCAGAAGCACCTTTTACCTCACTGAAAAAGAAGCGAGTTCACGAAACTTAATCTTGCAATTCCCCAATATTGATACCTACGGAGAAATTATGCTAAATAATCAGTTTATTGGGTCAACGGATAATTTCTTCCGCCCTTATGAGTTTGAGATACAAAAATCTGTAATCTGCGGATACAATACATTATTAGTAACTATTACACCGCCAGTATTATTTCATAAATCACGTTATGAAAATGAAGATTTTCATTATCCTGCTCCAAACGATCCCGCTAAAATGAAAGTGGCGCCTTTAAGCCGTAAACCACAGTATCAATTCGGCTGGGATTGGGCACTAAGAATGAATACCATCGGTTTTTCAAAACCTATAAGTATTATTCCTTCTGGATTTAACGCGATTAAATCGTGTGTCGTAAACACGCTCTATCAATCCAGCAATATCGCAACTTTACTTTATATTTTAGACACCAAGAAACCATTGGTTGATGGGTTTATTTCTTCTTCTTTATTTGGAAAAAGACCCTTAATAATTGATTCACTTAAACCCAATCATTTTTTAGTTGATTTTCAATTGGAGAATCCAAAATTGTGGTGGCCTGTTGGTTTCGGTGAACCATATTTATATCTAGATACCTTGAAACTTTTAAACGCTGATGGATTAATCCTCGATAAATACATTATTGAATTTGGAGTGCGGACAGCGAAATTAGTCCAAAATAAAGATGAATGGGGAACTTCTTATGAGTTTCACGTAAACGATATTCCGATTTTCTGCAAAGGCGCCAATTACATTCCACAATCGGTATATCCGGCAGAAGTTAAAGATTCAGCTATTGAAAATATGATTGATCAAATGCTTGCTGCTAATTTTAATATGGTGAGAGTTTGGGGGGGCGGTTATTATCCCGATAATATTTTTTATAAAACCTGTGATAAAAAAGGGTTATTAGTTTGGCAAGATTTAATGTTCGCTTGTGCAATGTATCCGGGAGACAGTACTTTTTTA
>JBILAB010000192.1:0-3466 GCA_044354455.1 Crocinitomicaceae bacterium
GATTAGTAACGTCCAAAAACAAGGAAACTTCACCTTTAAATCCGTGAAGTTTCGCTATTTTACCTAAGTAAAAACAATCTTTTATAGTCATCTAAGCTTATTCAGCTGTATCTGCTGATTTTTCTTCAGCTGGAGTTTCTTCTGCTGGTGTTTCCTCTGCAACAACCTCTTCAGTTACTGTTTCCTCTGCTGGAGTTTCCTCTGCAACTACTTCATCAGTTATTGTTTCTTCTGTTGGAGTTTCCTCTGCTACAACTTCTTCAGTTACTGTTTCCTCTGCTGTAGTTTCCTCTGCAACTACTTCTTCAGTTACTGTTTCTTCTGCTGGAGTTTCCGCTGCAACAACCTCTTCAGTTACTGTTTCTTCTGCTGGAGTTTCCGCTGCAGCATGCTCTTCAGTTACTGTTTCTTCTGCTGGATTTTCCTCAGCAACAACTTCTTCAACAACTGTATTTTTAAGTTCAATTTGAGCTGCTTTAGCAATATTTGCATCAGCTTCTGACTTCATTTTTGCATTTTTACTTGCAATTGCTTTTGCAGCTAAGCCATCAATTTTGTTTATTATTTTAGATTCTTTTTCATTTACCCAAAGTGTAAAACGTTCTTCAACTTGTTCCATAGTTAAAGCACCTTTTTTAACACCATTGATTAGGTGACTTTTATAAAGCACACCTTTATAAGAAAGAATTGCGCGAGCTGTATCGGACATTTCTGCTCCAGTTTGAACCCAACTCAATGTTCTTTCAAAATTAATATCAATCACAGCTGGATTAGCAGTTGGATTGTATGTTCCTAATTTTTCAATGAATTTACCATCTCTTTTCGCACGACTATCTGCTGCTACTAAGTGAAAAAACGGTTTTCCTTTTTTACCGTGTCTTTGCAATCTGATTCTTGTTGCCATTTTCTTTTACAATTTAAGGTCCGAAACCTTGGTTTATAAATAATTGATTCGGGGTGCAAAGATAGAAATACTATTTGAATTATCAAATTCTATAAGGATATTATTTTCCTTTTGCTTTTAAAACGATAATTACAGTATAAAACATTATTTTAATGTCCAGTGCTAAACTTCTATTTTTCAGGTAAATCAAATCAAACTTCATTCGTTGCAGCATTTGTTCTACGTTTTCTGCATAGCCAAATTTCACTTGTCCCCAAGAGGTAATTCCTGGTCGCACACGATTTAGATGCAAATATTGCGCTTCAAGTTTTACAATTTGATCAATATAAAATTGTCGTTCAGGTCTTGGGCCAACAAGCGACATTTGTCCAAAAAGAACATTTATAAATTGTGGAAATTCATCTAGCCTTGTTTTGCGCATAAAACGACCAATCTTAGTGATACGTGGATCATTTTCTGAAGAAAGTTGAGGTCCCAGATTTTCAGAATCTACGTACATTGTTCTGAATTTTATAATTTTAAAAATTGCACCCTTAAGTCCCACTCTTTCTTGCAAATATAAAATAGGACCAGGAGAAGAAAATTTCACCGCTATCGCAGAGAAAATAAAAAAGGGAGTGAGAAGAATTACAGCAATGAATGAAATTAAAAAATCCATTACGCGTTTTATCGCTTGTTGCCAAAATGGCATAATATCAGATTTTAATTCAAGTAAAAGTGCACCATATATATTCGTCATCTTAACACTTCCAGATAAGATAACATAAGCATCCGGCAATAATTTAATTCTAATATGTCCGTCGTCTATACGGAGCAAAAGATCTTTTAAGCGATTGTGATCTGAGCTTTCAATAGCAATAATCACTTCCTCAACTTTATGCTCACTTAGAATGCGCTCTAGATCAGTTTCATGACCTAAATAATTTATGTGTTCACTTAAGAGATAATCTTTTCCATTTAGATTGACATAACCAATAAAAGAATTAACATTTAGCGGATGAGAAATCATTTCGTTATAAATTTCTAGGGCTTTTTCATTTCCACCAAGAATAATTGTTTTAAAACCATTGCCAGCTTTGCGAATAGACCAAATCATAATGGAATTTATAATTAGGCGAGGAATAAGAGTTAGCATGAAATGCAAAGAGAAAAGCAAGATGACAGACTGATAATAAATCTCATAGGACTTTACTTCATCATCTAGAAGTAAGATAAAAAATATCAGAATTACCCCGAAAAATGATGAAATTAAGGTCAGGTTTAGCATTTTTAAACGAAACATCTGCCGAATCGAGATGTAAGTGCCCTGAACATAATAAAACAAGACCCAAACTAATGGAATTAAAAGAACACCATAAATAAAATTCGAGTCTACTTTAAATTCAGATTTTTCTAATGCTGTTTGCCGTAAGTAGAAAAAAGAGGACCAAGCAATTACAGCCGTTAAAAAATCGAAAAATAGAAAAAGTACAACCCAAAATCTATCCTTCATACTAATTAAAATATACAACTTTAATATTGTCAATTAAAATCTCTGTCGAGATTTGCCCGGGGTCTAAATAACATGAAAAAGATTGTCTGAAACTGCTAGAATTTGGTGCTGCAGAAATTAACTCCTTTAGCTCAATGTATATTTTTTTCCACACAACAGATTCAGGGCTCTGAGCATTTAAGCGAATATTAATATTATTGGTAACGCCAGAAGGAGAAACATAAATTAATCCGGTCGTTAAGGAGTTCGTATTGTGATAATCAATTTCTAAATAGGCTTCCTTTCCCTTAGCGATGAAAATATCATCTTCGGTATATGCAACCCATAATGAATCAATAGAATTCATACTTACCTTCCCGTATAAATTACCATTAAAGGGCTGAAGATTTTCGTTTGAAGTTTCACAATTCGCCAATGAAGTATTTGGATCATCTGTTAGTGAAATATTAATCCCTTCAAAATCTTCAATCCAAAATTGAGTTACTGACTTATACTTCGTAACAGGATTTAGAGTAAGTGTTTGGTTTTTAGTCAATGTTTGATTTACTTCATAAACTTCTAAGAAAGGATAGATTTTTTTGGTTGCTGAAATGCCATTTTTTTTTATTGCAGGATAAATCTTAATGTTGCACATTCCATCCTTTAAAATTGGTATTTTAAACGGGACTTGAAAAACACCAATTACTTTGTCGTCTATTAAAACCCAAGCCTCAGTAATGTTATGGCTTAATTCTCCTTCATCACCTGAAAGATCAATATTACTTTGTAGTGACCATTCTGTTACTTTCAACCAAGATGGATCTGGATTGTTTTTAACACAAGCTGTAAAACCGAGAAGAAGGAGTAAGAAAAAGGATAAACGAATCATTGAAAAAAAAACGAAGTAAAAGATAAATTATTGCCTAAAAATGAATTTGATTTTGCTTTAATTTTTCAATTATTTCAATTGCCACTTCCATTGCAGCACAACCATCTTCCACAGTAACTTTAGGACTTACATTTTGAGTGATGGCATCATAAAAAGATTTTAATTCTTCTTTAATAGCATTTATTTCTTGCAATTCTGGCTT
>JBILAB010000193.1:0-3446 GCA_044354455.1 Crocinitomicaceae bacterium
CCACGACCAAATCCACCGATAAATCCTGCCGCACCAATTGTCGTTCCACCACCACCTCTTTTTATAAGAAGGATAACCAAGATTAAAATAAATAAAACTGAAACAATACCGGAAGCAAACTTTCCTTTTTTATTTTTCTTACTGTATTTATTGTGGCTGTATTCTCCTTTTGACAATTCAGAAAGGACTTTTACAGCTTGCTTAACACCCTCAAAATATGCTTGATTTTTAAAATTTGGGAGAAGTTCATTTTGAACAATTTCATTTGCTGTTAAATCAGGGACAACAGACTCTAATCCTCGACCTACAGCTATAAAAACTTCTCTTCGACTTGTTTTTTCAGTAGGTTTTATAAGGAGAATTATTCCGTTGTCTTCCTCTGCTTTCCCAACTCCCCATTCTTCTCCAATTTCTGTGGCATATTCCCATGGCTCCAAATCATTTAAATCATCAACAACAATAACTGCAATTTCATTGGATGTTTCAGCTTCAAATTTCACTAAAATAGCTTCTATTTCTGCTTCTTCAGAATCGCTTAAAATTTTAAGAGTAGAAAAATTATTGTAGAGTCTAGGAGGTGAAAGTGGCTTAGGAAATTGCGCAAAAATGATTTTACTTGTTGCTAATAAGAGAATAATGCTTAAAAGATATTTCATTCTTTTTCGATGCTTATTTCGTTACTCAATTCATTTTTGTCATTTTCTTTGAGGGGAAAGAAACAAGCTAGTTGTTTTCCAGCTTCTGATATTGCCGAACATATTCCCTGCGTAAATTCATTCTTTTTAAAGGCAGCAATCATTGTGTTTTTTGTGCTTTCCCAAAAATCTTCTGGAACAAGTTTATTGATTCCTTCGTCTCCGATTATTGCAAGCTTTGAATCTTCAAAGGAAAGATAAATTAAAACACCATTTCTATCTTTGGTTTTGTGCATCTTTAATTGCTGAAAAATTATTACAGCTCTTTCTATTGGATTTGATTTGCATTTCTTGTCAATGTGAACGCGAATTTCACCTGCTGTTTGCAGTTCTGCTAATCGAATTGCTTCTTGAATTTCTTGCTTGTCAGCTGAGGAAAGCATTGGTTTTAGAATTTAACTTCTGGCGCATTTTCAGCTCCTGCTTTTGCAGAAAAACCTTTTTTGCGAGGGAAAACTTCTTTGTTTAAAAAGATTCCTGCAAACAAACCTCTAATATGCGTATTATAAGTTTTTATGGATTCATTAAATAAATCGCGCTCTCGGTTGATTCTATTTTCTGTTCCTTCTAATTGTTTTTGAAATTCTTGAAAGTTTTCAGTTGATTTAATCTGTGGATATGCCTCATAGGCTAGATTTATCGCTGTTTCGATTTTTCTCCCCATTATTTCTAAGTCGCCTGGTGTTTTGGCTTCAACAATTCCTGCTCTTGCTTGTGTTACTTTTAGCAAGATTTCTTTTTCATTTGCAGCAGCACCTTTAACAGTTGCTAGTAATTGTGGTACTAAATCAGCTCTTCTTTGGTAAGCAGATTGCACATTGTTCCATTTTTCGTCAACATTTTCCTGAAGGGATACAGCATTTGAATAAATGGAGTAATATCCAATAAAACTAAATAGGATAATTGAGCCGATTGCGATTAAAACAATGTAAATGGGTTTCATAGCGTTGAATTTTTTGTCAAAGTTAAGAGATTTTATAATACTGCAGTAAAATAAACTTTCTAAAAAGAAATCAACTTTAAGGTTTTAGCTACGCTATTTTCAGAATTTTTAATTTCTAATAAATATGTTCCTTTTCCAAAATCTTGTAAATCGATAAGTTCATTTTGAGAAAGATGCTTATTTAAGATATTTTTTCCTTGCATGTTGAAAACGCTAACCCAACAATTTGCTGGTTGATTTCCGATGGTAAAAATTCCATTGTTTGGATTTGGAACAATTGATAAGGCAGTATTATTTTCATTCACTTCGGTCAAGTTTACTAGGGAATTATCTTGAATAATAGTTCCTAAGTTGTTGATTATCCAATTTTGTGGATCTACAGTAATTGTAGAGGACAATGTACCGAAATTTGAAATGTAAAATTGCTGTGAATTAGCTGCTACATCAAAGCGAATAAGGGTATCACTCATTCCTTGTCGTATGAAAAGAAGATCTATTGGATTTGTGAAAGTTGGCGTTACGCTTGGTTTTGATGCTGTGTGCTTGAGTTCTAATAAAAGGTCTTGTCCAATTTGTTTCCAACGAATAGAGTAGGTGGGATATCCCTCGCCAAAATACCATTGCTCGAAAAAAGGTGTGTAATTAATACCAGAAATTTCTTGCATTTTATTTCTGAGGTCAATGCCTCTTGCAACACTGTCTTTAAAATCGTTTTGAAATTCTCTTAATCCTGCGAAAAACAAACTATCGTTGTTCATTAAATAGCGAATAGAATGAATGATTCCAGAACCTTTATCGTAGGAAAGTCTGCCGTTGAAAATCCGATTTTCATTTAAAGTATCCGAAAACCAAACACTTCCTCCAGTTTGCGAAAGAACGTTGTCGTGAACATCTAACATGTGTTGCACCTTTTCAGCGGTATATAAATTTTCAAGCATCAGGTATTCACTGTAGGAAGCAAAACCCTCGTTTATAAAAATATCACTCCATGATGCACAAGTTACACTATTTCCCCACCATTGATGCGCTAATTCGTGAGCAGTTAAGCCTTTTGAAAAAGATCCTTGTGTTGTCATTGTTTGATGTTCCATTCCTCCTCCAATTGGTGCCATACAATGTCCATATTTTTGATCTTCGAAAGGATAGGGGCCATATAAATCATAAAATAATTCAATAAAATCTGCAGTTTCATTGATCTCATCTTCAAAATTTATAAATGTTTGGGGATTGTCATAGATAAAATTTTGAATTAAAATAGGATTTGGAGCACCAACAGGATTCGCATAAAATGAATATTCTATGTATTTCGCTACAGCCACAGAAATTAGATAATAGTCAATAGCATGCATGTTTTTCCATTCATAGCGCGTAAATCCATTTCCAAGAGGAACTGTGTTTATGAGGACTCCGTTAGAGCCTGCTTTGCAAGTGTCAGGAACAGTTACTGCAACAAAAGAACTATCTGCTTTATCCCTTAAACTTTGCTTGCATGGAAACCATTCGAAGGCAGAAAAAGGTTCTGAAAGCGACCAAACTACTTTATTTCCCCAGCTTGGTGATGTTCCTGCCGTCATGCCACTTCCGCCCAAAGGATTTGTTTGTGCTGTTGGGGGATTTCCAGAATATGAAATTTCTATAACGAAATTTTGATTTGCAGAAGAATTAACAGGTGCTTTAACAGCTGTGCCAAGTCGCGAAAAATTTACAATTAAGCCATTAACACGAACTTCTGATATTATCATACTCGGATATAATTCAAAAAGCGCAGAATCTAAGTTTGTATTTGCCTTTGCGTGAATTTCAGCTGT
>JBILAB010000194.1:0-3443 GCA_044354455.1 Crocinitomicaceae bacterium
TTATCAACGATTATTCTGAATTAATTGAAAATGAAATCGCAGGTATTTCTTTTCCCAATGAACCTAAAAATTTATACGATCCGCTGAGTTATTTCTTAGCTCTTGGTGGAAAACGTATGCGCCCATTGTTGACAATCCTTTCTGGAGAATTATTTGGGGAAAAGAAAGAAAATTTAATGCCAGCAGCTATCGCAATTGAGTTGTTTCATAATTTTTCGCTTATTCACGATGATATAATGGACGCTGCTCCTCTTCGAAGAGGGAAAGCTACGGTTCATGAAAAATGGAATTCAAATAGTGCGATTCTTTCTGGTGATGTTTTACTTGTTAAGGCCTATCAGTTGCTTTCTCACTATGATGCTCATAAACTGTCAGCGTTATTCTTGGTTTTTAATAAAACTGCAATTGAAGTCTGTGAAGGGCAGCAATTGGATATGGATTTTGAAAATAGAATGGAGGTATCTGAGCAAGAATACCTCACTATGATTCAACTTAAAACTGCTGTTTTGTTGGCTTGTGCTTTGCAATTTGGAGCAATTATTTCAAATGCCTCAGAAGAAAATAGAAAGAATATTTATGATTTTGGACTTCATTTAGGCTTGGCATTTCAAATACAAGATGATATTTTAGACCTTTACGGTGATCCCTCAAAAGTTGGAAAGCAAGTTGGTGGGGATGTAATCTGTAATAAAAAAACACTCCTTTCTATTGTTGCAAGATCTAGGGCAACTGATACAGAACGTCAAGAATTGGATTTTCTTCTTAATGAAGTAAACATAGAACAGAAGGTCTTAAAAACTCGAAGTATTTACGACAACTTAAATGTTAAAGCTTTTTGTGAAGAAACGATGAAAAAACACCATGAACTAGCTTTCAGTGCTTTTAACAAGATTAAAACTCCCAATTCAAAAGAAAATATTAAAGCTTTATGTAATTTTTTATTTTTTAGAGATTTTTAGTTTTTATTTAATTTTTAAATAATTATTTAATTTTTAATTAATTATTTAATTTTTAATTAATAAATTTACATTTAACAAATCATTAATCTAAATTTAAACTTAAAAAACAAAAAATGAAAAAAATTTACATTTGTTTATTGGGTTTTTTTACTGCTAGTGCTTTTACAGCACAGGTACAAAACTCAAATTTTTCTCCTTTAGAGAGAAAAAATAGTCACCTTGTTGGACAAATTAAGCCTTCTAAGTTGACTCAAAATACGAAGGAAACGATTCTATGGTCGAATAGTTTTAATACACCATCTGATTGGGTTATAAACAATACAGCAGGAACTCCAGGTCTTGGATGGGAATTTTCTTCAAATCCTGCAGCTATTCCAGTTACTCAGTTAAGTCCTTTTGCTTCAACTACAGCAGCAAATGGTTTTTTATTTGTAAATTCTGATGCAAATAATACAGTTGATTTTGACGGTACACCAATTGTAACAACTGCTACAACTTCTGCTACAATTAATTTAACGGGGCAACCTGTAGTTCGTTTACGTTACCAACATAACTTTAGATGGTGGCATGATACCAGAGGTGTAAGTGTTTCTGCTGACAATGGCGCTACTTGGACTGATTTTGAAATGTCTAACGAAAATGAATATTCTTTACCAAATCAAAATGCTGGAAACCCTGAACAAACTGTTATTGATATTTCTTCAATAGCTGGTAATCAAGCTCAAGTAAAAATCCGTTTTTATTACAACGACCATGATTGGTGGGGTTGGTATTGGGCAGTTGATGATGTTGCCTTATTTGTTCCTGAAGACAATGACTTAGTTATGCTTGGTGGATACTGGGGTTCTACAGGTGCTTGGGGTGCTAGATTACCTTACTATCAAATACCGCTTTCTCAGTTAGCACCACTTGATGTTGCTGGGATAGTAAAAAATTACGGTGCATTGAATCAAAATGATGTAGTTTTTACAGCTGCTCTAGCTAGTGGAGTTTGGTCTGGAAGTTCAGCTGCTGAAGCAGTATTAGCAGGTGCTACTGACACAATTAGTTTAACAGCTGCTTTAACACCTCCTCCGATTGTTGCAACGCATGTAATTAACATGTCAGTTTCTTCTTCAGCAACTGATGCTGTACCAGCTGACAATTCTATACTTGCTGCAGCTTCTGTTTCTGTCAACAATTTTATTTATGCTCGTGATAAAGGAACTGCTACAAATGGTACTTACAATCAAGGAATGGGTTTTGAAGCTGGAAATGTCTTTGATATTTATGCTGCAGCAAATCTTTCAGGAATTGATACATATATTGATGCAGGTGCTGTTGTGGGTGCTGAGGTTTACGCTAAACTATATTCTGTTGATCCAACAGCTACAACAACAGCAGCAGCTTTTGTTTTCGTTGATGAATCTGCACCTTATATATTAACGGCTGCTGATCTTGGCCAAAAAATTACATTGGCTCTTAGTGCTGGTGCAGCTCCTTTAAGTGCTGGTGTATCTTATGTAGTTGTTCTAGGTTCTTATGGTGATGGTGGAGCAACAGATGACTTAATTATTTCTACAGCTGGAGTATCTGAAGCAAGCACTTCGTATTACTATGATATGACAGATAATACTTGGTATTACACTACTTCAACTCCAATGGTAAGAATTTTGATCCTTCTGTAGGTATTAATAAAGTTGAGGATAACCTTGGTCTAAGAGTTTTCCCTAATCCTGCTAATGAAGTAATCAATATTTCTTTAAACAAGGAAGTTTCTGCTACTCTTACGCTATTAGATGTAAGCGGAAAAGTTGTTAAAACACAAGCGTTAAATGGAATATCTACTTCTATTAATACTGCTTCATTGAATTCAGGAGTTTACTTCGTAACAATTAACGATGGTACTTCAGTTTCTACGCAGAAAGTAGTTATCAAAAAATAACAAATTGTAATTAGTTTTTAAAGCGGGCTGAAAAGTCCGCTTTTTTTTGGGCTAAATTAGCGCTTGTCTTTCAGAATTTCTGCAACCAATTCTGGATTCAGCAAGGTAGAAATGTCTCCGAAATTTTCGAGTTCTCCTTCTGCAATTTTTCGTAGAATCCTACGCATTATTTTTCCGGAGCGTGTTTTGGGAAGTCCACTTGTAAATTGAATTTTATCTAATTTAGCAATAGGTCCAATCTGATCTGAAATGATTTGATTGATTTCTTCTCGTAGCTTTCCGTGATCTGTATGTTCTTCTTTCAAAATAACAAATCCATAAAGTGCGCTGCCTTTTATGTCGTGAGGAAAACCAACAATTGCAGATTCTGCAACTAAAGTGTGATCGTTAATCGCTTCCTCGATGGGACCTGTTCCTAAATTATGTCCAGAAACGATGATAACATCATCCACGCGACCTGTAATGCGATAATATCCGTCTTCGTCACGCAATGCACCGTCTCCAGTAAAATAATATCCCGGAAAAGCGGTGAAGTAGGTTTCAAGATAGCGTTGATGGTC
>JBILAB010000195.1:0-3438 GCA_044354455.1 Crocinitomicaceae bacterium
GATGATTACAGAAAAACAATTTTGAAAACACGTTGGAATATTATGGGAAGGTGAAAGATATAAAAGCACATTTTGCCCTTCTTTTTGTAAATGTACTTTACGGAGCAAGCCATGTTCTAGCGAAGGGCGTGATGCCAGAATTTGTTACCCCAAATGTATTTATACTCTTTCGTGTTTTAGGTTCTGTGCTATTATTTTGGCTTCTTATTTCCTTCAGAAAAATGGAAAAAATAAATCGAAAAGACTTCCCTTTGTTTATAGCATGCGGTCTGTTTGGTGTTGCAATCAATCAATTGTTCTTCTTTCATGGCTTAAATTTATCTTCTGCTATAAATTCTGGAATAATAATGGCATTGAATCCTATGATGGTTGTTGTTTTATCTCTTTTCGTCTTGAAAGAGCGCATTACAAACACTCGAATGTGTGGAATTCTCCTCGGCGCTTTAGGCGCAATTTTATTGACATTTAAAGCAGCAGCATTAAAAAGTGATTCGTCCTTAGGAGATTTTTTTCTAATTATAAATTGCCTCAGTTACGCGATTTACCTTGTTATCGCAAAACCTTTGATGTCAAAATACAAGCCTTTAACTGTCATTACTTGGGTTTTTACCTTCGGTTTAGTTTTTGTCTTACTTTTCCCACCAACTATTCCAGAATTAGTAACGACAAATTTTTCAGCTTTTTCCCAAAGTGTGATTTTAAAAATAGTGTATGTTATCGTTGGTGTTACTTTTCTAACTTATTTGCTAACGATGTATGGCTTAAAATACCTAAGTCCATCTGTTTCTAGTTCCTATATTTATACTCAACCAATTATGGTTATGCTTTTTACTTATATTTTTGTTGCATTAAATTGGGCGGATGATTATACTGCAACAATTACTGCTGAAAAACTATTTTACATGCTAATTATTTTTTTTGGCGTTTATCTTACTTCACTAAAACAAAAAACACTTTTAAAATGAGATTTAACTTTTTTTTAATTTGCTTTTTACCCTTAATTTGTTTTTCACAAAAGAAAGTAATCGATCATACATCTTATAAAGATTGGAAAAGAACTGAAAAACAACAAGTATCGACAAATGGAAAGCTAGTAGTTTACGAAACAAATCCATTAATTGGCGATGGATTTCTCTTTTTTTATAATGTAGAAACTCAGAAATTAGATTCTTTTTATCGCGCTAAAGATGCTAAAATTGCAAAAGATGAATCGTTTTTTGCTTTTAAAATTACTCCAGGATTTGATACGCTGAGAAAGTGTGAATTACAAAAAATTGAAAAGAAAAAATGGCCTAAAGATTCTCTGTTTATCTATCAATTCTCATCTGATTCATTGATCAAAATACCTAAATTGAAAAACTTTCAAGTTGCCACTGAAGGTTCTGTTTTGGCTTATACTACTGAAGGAAATCAATTACCTGAAAAGAAGAAAGCGCGAAAGTGTTTTATAAAAAAGAAAAAATCAGATGAAGTAAAAAGTGACGGAAATATCCTTACTTTATTTTCTTTGAGTGGCCAAAGTCAACTTAAAAATGTAACAGATTTCAAATTATCTGAAGACGGTTCTCAAATTGCAGTAATTCAACACGAAAAAGTAAAAATTGATTCATTTAAATTGAGTATTTATGCTTCTAAAAGCTTTGATGAAGCACCTCTTTTCATAGGTAAAAATGTAATTGCACAAAAATTACCTGAATGGAATAAATCGATGAATAAAATTGCGTTTCTATCATCCCAAGATACCAATAAGACAAAGCAATTTACCTTAACATTTTTTGATTTTAAAACAAATAAAAGTAGGGTCTTTGGAGATTCAAATGATGTTCATATTGATAAAAAATTGGGTGTTTCTGAACATCGATCTCCATTATTTACAGATAATGATAAGTATCTGTTTTTTGGTATTAGCGATCGAATTTCACCTGAAGAAAAAGATACACTTTTGGAATCTGAAAAAGTAAAAGTGGATGTTTGGCATTACTTGGACAAACAAATTCAAGCGCAGCAACTTGTAGAATTAAATGATGCTAGAAAAAAGTCTGCTATTTATGTTTTAAACCTTTCAAATGGCAGTATTATTGCCTTAACAAATGATTCAATTTCTTCTTACTTATCAAGAAAAATTATTGGAGATTATATTTTAGGGACTAACTCAAAACCTTATCAAATACAAGCGCAATGGAAATCGCCAGGTTTAGAAGATGTGTATCGAATTTCTCTTTTGGATGGAAGTCGGAATAAAATTGCTCAAGCAATTGCATTTGGCGGTCAACTTTCGCCTTTAGGAAATTATTATACCTTTTTTGATTCTAAAAATTCCCAGCAGTATATTTTGGATATTTATTCGAATACTCAAAGTTGTATGTCTTGTTCTGCGGAGAATACCATCTTTCATGAGGATATAAATGGGCAGCCGATGGATGCTGGTCCCCAAGGTGAATATGGCTTCGTTCGCGATGAAACAGATTTTATTTTTAAATCAGAATTTGATATTTGGGCTTATAATATTGCTGATAAATCAATCAGGTCTTTAACAAGTGGCGAAGGAAAGAAAAGAAATATTGAACTTGATTTGGTGAAGTGGTCAAATGATAGTGTTTTCATAGATTTAGCAGATTGTTACATTAAAGGTTTTAATAAAACAACAAAAGGATTTCACTTATTTAGTTTCTATAATGAAAATGGGGAATTTGGACTTTTTGAACAGAAAAATGAAAATGCTAAATTAATGTCCTTAGAAAGATCTAAAAATAAAGAAACTCTTCTTTTAAGAAAAATGACAGTAAGTCAATACCCCGAAATAATTCTTGTAGATAAGTTTTTTCAAAATGAACGGACTATTTCTCATACAAATCCGCAGCAAAATGACTACAATTGGGCGACTGTAGAATTGCTGAAATGGAAGGCTTTTGATGGGGATCCATTAGAAGGATTATTGTACAAGCCTGAAAATTTTGATCCTTCCAAAAAATATCCATTATTAGTTTATTTCTATGAATTAAATTCTGAAAATTTACACAATCATCTTGCTCCACGACCTTCAGCAAGTACTATAAATCCAACAGAATATGCCTCAGCAGGTTATTTTGTTTTAATTCCCGATATTCGATATTCTGCTGGTTATCCAGCAAAGGCCGCATACAATTGTATTGTTAGTGGAACAGACTTTGTAGTGAAAAACTATCCTATAAATGAAAATAAACTTGGTTTACAAGGTCAAAGTTGGGGGGGATATCAAACTGCACAATTAATTACAATGACAACAAAATATGCAGCTGCAATGGCGGGAGCACCAGTTAGCAACATGTTTTCAGCTTATGGTGGCATCAGATGGGGAACAGGGCTTAACCGTCAATTTCAATATGAATCAACACAAAGTCGAATAGGAAAAACAATTTGGGATGCACCGGAACGCTACATTGAAAATTCGCCTTTGTT
>JBILAB010000196.1:0-3425 GCA_044354455.1 Crocinitomicaceae bacterium
CGAACTATTTGGGGCGACCATCAACGCTATCTGGAAACCTACTTCACCGCTTTTCCGGGATATTATTTTACTGGAGACGGTGCATTGCGTGACGAAGACGGATATTATCGCATTACAGGTCGCGTGGATGATGTTATCATTGTTTCTGGTCATAATTTAGGAACAGGTCCCATCGAGGAAGCGATTAACGATCACCCTTTAGTTGCAGAATCTGCAATAGTTGGTTTTCCGCACGACATAAAAGGCAGCGCACTTTATGGATTTGTTATTTTGAAAGAAGAACATGCAGATCACGGAAAGCTACGAGAAGAAATCAATCAAATCATTTCAGATCAGATTGGACCTATTGCTAAATTAGATAAAATGCAATTTACAAATGGTCTTCCCAAAACACGCTCCGGAAAAATAATGCGCAGGATTCTACGAAAAATTGCAGAAGGAGAGCTCGAAAATTTCGGGGACATCTCCACCTTGCTGAATCCAGAATTAGTTGCAGAAATTCTGAAAGACAAGCGCTAAATTAGTCCAAAAAAAAGCGGACTTTTCAGCCCGCTTTAAAAAACTATTTAGAAAATTTTATTTTTTGATAACTACTTTCTGTGTAGAAACTGAAGTGCCATCGTTAATCGTTACGAAGTAAACTCCTGAATTCAATGAAGCAGTATTAATAGAAGTAGATATTCCATTTAACACTTGTGTTTTAACAACTTTTCCACTTACATCCAACAGCGTAAGAGTAGCTGAAACTTCTTTATTTAAAGAGATATTTATTACTTCGTTAGCAGGATTAGGGAAAACAGAAATTTCTACTTTTGCTTCCTCATCCAATCCTAAAACACCCATGTTCATTCGGATTGCAAATGCATTTCCATTAGTATAAGAAGCATCATTAATTAAATGAATCATAGATGCATACGAAGGTTGAGCAACTGTTTCATCATTTAAGATTCGAATAATGTTATCAGCAGATACTTCAGTATAAACACAAGCAAAATAAGCATTATCTGCTAAAGCAACAGGTTGAGAGAAATATGCTGTGATTTTTCCTGCAGTAATATCAGCAGCTGTTACAGTATAAAAATTACTTATTGCATCATTGCCATTAGCATCAACTAAAGGTATAGCCCCATCAGCGAAAAATACCGCAGTATCAATAATTGCAACTTGTATTTGTGTACCAGCTGTAGTAGTATTAGAAATACCAATTTCTAATGACACAACTACATTGTTTGTATTGCCTCCTCGCAAGTGATACATGTTAGCAAAAATAGTTCCTGTTGGAGTATCAAATGAATTTGAACCTAAAGTAGATGTAGCTTGAAGCTCTGTTGGATTAACACCAATTCCATCAATTGAATAAACATTATTTGTAACTGCAAAGTTTCGTTTACCTATATTATTAGCAAATAATGCACTACCTACAGGCTCTTCAATCGAAGAAACAGTATATATTCCACTATAAGTCCCTACAGCTAAATTTGGTGTTTCTGTACCACCATAAGATAAAGTGTCATCTGAGGGAATAGTTCCAATATTATAGGGAAATGATAAACCTGTACCGAAATTAACAATTGCACCTGTGCTATTGTTTGGTGCAGAACCAAAGTTAAAAACACTTCCACCGATATCGTAAGTAGCATCTAAATGAGCTAAAGGAGTTTTTCCGTACTCAATTCCTTCATTGTTTGTTCCGACAAAATAAGGTGATAAAGATCGTAAATCATTGGCAGGTTGCTCTATGAATTTAACGTCATCTACTAACCAAAGATAGTCCCATGAGCCAATATAACGAAGACGGAATTTAACATTTGCTTGTCCACCAGCTACAGAACTAACATTTATTGAAGCATTTTCTTGGTAAAGTGTACTTACGTTTTTATCTAGGTTAACAGGGAACGGAACCCAAGTAACCCCATTATCATTACTTAATTCCAAGATTGTTTCAGTAGTTTGCCACATTCTAATTCGTTGGTTAAATTCAATAACAACATTTGGATATAATGAACAATTAATAGTTCCAGTATACATCATTGTTGCATCTTGAGAACCTCCTTCAACGCCAACTGCATCTGAATCAAATAAAGCATATCCGTTTTCGTTAGTTACAGTATTGGTTGGATCAACCCATGCACCAGTGTTATAACCTATTGTGGTTGCAGTACTTGAAGAAATAACCCAATTTTGGTCATCTTGTGTAGAGTTTGCAAACGACCAATCTGAAGCAGTAGAAAACTCATTAGACCAAATTATTACTTTTTGATGAGATGTAGGCTTTAATTTTGCTTTTTGAATGACCTCAACATTCATTTCCTTCGCATATGATTTTTGTTTTTGAGCAAAAACAGAAATACTTGAAATTAATAAAGCAGATAGAAAGTAAAAATTTTTCATTTTTTGTTTTTTAAGTTTAAATTTAAATTAATGATTTGTTAAATGTAAATTTATTAAATAAAAATTAAATAAAAACTAAAAATCTCTAAAAAATAAAAAATTACATAAAGCTTTAATATTTTCTTTTGAATTAGGAGTTTCAATCTTTGCAAAAGCACTAAAAGCTAAATCATTGTGTTTTTTCATCGTTTCTTCACAAAAAGCTTTAACATTTAAGTTGTCGTAGATACTTCGAGTTTTTAAGACCTTCTGTTCTATGTTTACTTCATTAAGAAGAAAAACCAATTCTTTGCGTTCTGTATCAGTTGCCCTAGATCTTGCAACAATAGAAAGGAGTGTTTTTTTATTACAGATTACATCGCCACCTACTTGCTTTCCAACTTTGGAGGGATCACCGTAAAGGTCTAAAATATCATCTTGTATTTGAAATGCCAAACCTAAATGAAGTCCAAAATCATAAATATTCTTTCTATTTTCTTCTGAGGCATTTGAAATAATTGCTCCAAATTGCAAAGCACAAGCCAACAAAACAGCAGTTTTAAGTTGAATCATAGTGAGGTATTCTTGCTCAGATACCTCCATTCTATTTTCAAAATCCATATCCAATTGCTGCCCTTCACAAACTTCAATAGCCGTTTTATTAAAAACCAAGAATAACGCTGACAGTTTATGAGCATCATAGTGAGAAAGCAACTGATAGGCCTTAACAAGTAAAACATCACCAGAAAGAATAGCACTATTTGAATTCCATTTTTCATGAACCGTAGCTTTCCCTCTTCGAAGAGGAGCAGCGTCCATTATATCATCGTGAATAAGTGAAAAATTATGAAACAGTTCAATTGCGATAGCTGCTGGCATTAAATTTTCTTTCTTTTCACCGAATAATTCTCCAGAAAGGATAGTTAATAATGGGCGCATACGTTTTCCACCAAGAGCTAAGAAATAACTCAGCGGATCGTATAAATTTTTAGGTTCATTGGGAAAAGAAATACCTGCGATTTCATTTTCAATTAATTCAGAATAATCGTTGATAA
>JBILAB010000197.1:0-3413 GCA_044354455.1 Crocinitomicaceae bacterium
ATAAAAAAATGCCCCTTTCAATTGCTCTAAGTGCAATTATTTTCAATATCGTAAATGCAGGAATCAATGGTTATTTCCTTTCAGAATTAGCTTCACCAAATAACTATAATTTAGAATGGTTAAGCAGCCCTCATTTTACAATTGGCTTACTAATTTTTATTACCGGAATGGGAATTAACTTAAAATCTGACGCTATTTTAATTGGTCTAAGGAAAAAGGGAGAGAAAAACTACCAAATACCAAAAGGATTTTTATTTGATTTCATTTCTTCACCAAATTTATTTGGAGAAATTATCGAATGGACTGGTTTTGCAATTATGGCATGGAATCTACCTGCCCTCAGCTTTGCTATTTGGACCTTCGCTAACCTTGTGCCTCGTTCACTGAATCACCACAATTGGTACAAAGAAAATTTTCCAGATTACCCAAAAAACCGTAAAGCAGTTTTCCCTTATTTATTTTAAACATTCAGCTTATATTTGAAAAAACATTAAATTAATGCCTATGTCTTGCTTTCAGCTTATTTTATGTATAATTTTTCCACCTTTAGCTGTTCTTGACAAAGGTTGTGGCTCAATTTTAATTGTGCTATTATTAACTTGTTGCGGATGGGTTCCTGGAGTAATTGCAGCTTTAGTGATACTAAACAGCAATAAAGAATGAAATTAACCTTTGATTAAAAAATCTATTCTAATCTTTATTATTTTTAAATTAATTACATTTGTTTTTAAAATTCAAATAAAAAATGAAACTACTTCTCACTCCATTAAAACTTCAATATTTTATTTTAATGTTTTTTGTTGCAACTTATTTAACTTGCTCATCTCAAATTAATTATAAAGTTACAGCTGAAGCAAAATCACTAATGTGCCCTTATTTATCTCCAAAATTTATGAACCTTCTAGAAAAAGAGGGAGCTACAAACATGCTCAAACATGAAGATTATTCAATTACTTTTCAAATGGAGAATGAGAAATTAATAACAGAAAAAAGAATTCTTGAATTAGTGGAAATCGTTGGCTATGAACCTAAATTATTCAAAATTTTTATAAATAATGATAAATAAATTTATATATTTTATTTTTTTAAATTTTATTATTTCATTTGTTAATAAAGTAAATTCCCAAGACAATACTTTTTTTAGAAAGTATAACTTATCCGGGATGCAAGGTGGATTACAATTATCAGTAACTAGCGATGGAGGTTTTATTGCTACTGGGCAGCATGAAGAAAATGGAGGGAATGGGGAATGTGATATTTATGTGTATCGTGTAGATTTATGCGGAAATATTGTTTGGTTTAAACTCTATGGAACATCCTATCAAGAAGGTGGAAAAAGTATTAAGCAAACTTCTGATGGAGGCTTTATTGTATCCGGACTTGGACCTGCAAATACATCACCAAGGGCTTTTAATATGAAATTAGATCCTAATGGAAACATAGAATGGGCTAAAAGATATCCAAGTGAATGGATGTTTTATTCTCATGAAGCAACGAATGGAGATTTTATATCTCTTGCAAAAAATAGTTTATTTCGTTCTGATGCAGTTGGCAATGTTTTATGGAGGAAATATATAGGTTTTATGGGGAGTATGAATCTTTGGCTTGATGAATTAACTAATGGAGATATTATTGTTACATCTACTGGAAATGGAAGTGATATATACGTTGGTAGATTTACATCAATTGGTGATCCGGTATGGATAAAAAAGTATGGTACTGGTTATTCATCTGGTGATCATGTTGAATGGTCCTCAAAAGGTGTTGTAAATAGTATTGAAAATTCTGTTTGTGTAACATCTCCAACTTATTTAGGATCTCAAGGAGGAGAAAACATACTTGTTATGAAATTAAATTTAACTGATGGCTCACTTATTTGGAGTAAATCAGTCGGTGGTCCTGCTTCAGATCAATCAAGAGATATACAATTGTTCCCCGGTGGTTATGCAATTGCTGGAAATACCGCATCTTATCCCGTTGCTATTAATCCTTCAGTAGGAATTATTCAAAATTTTGCTGAAAGGGATGCTTTGCTATTTACGATGGATGAGAATGGAAATGAAATTTGGTCAAGATCATATGGAGGAGATGAGAGAGATAAAGCAATTGGAGTACAATATAATTCTGATAATGGATTTACTATTGCGGCATATACATCCTCATCTGTATTTGGAAATTTTGATAGTAGCATGGATCCATTATTTATCAAAACTGATAGTATTGGAATTGTTGCTTGCCAAACTAATTCTCCGCCCTTAATTTTTCAAGATGTATCGGTGTCAATTACGCCTATTTTAACTCAACCTTCCAATGAGGGGATTGACTCTTATTCTTTTACACCAAATGTGATAGATTTTAACCCTTCTGATAGTTATATCTGCCAAGAATGTATTTCCATACCATTATTTCAAGTTTCTGACACTGCAGTTTGTTTAGGTGATACAGTATGTTTCACCAATACTACAATTATAGGTCTAACATGCTTTCAACAATGGTCTTTTAATGGGCAATGGTTTGATGGCACTCTTGATCCATGTTATTCTTTTGATACTCCTGGAGATTATCAAATACAGTTAATGTCTACTTGCGGAGTAAATGCTGATACTTTTAGTATTGTTATTCATGTATATCCAATTCCAATAGTTTCAAATCAAGTTTTAACTGTTTGCAGTGATATTGCATGTGGCCTTACTTTAGGGAATGATATAAATGGACCATCTGCAAGTACTTACAACATTATTAGTATAAACCCAAATGGATTAAGTTCTTCAGCGGGAACTCCACTTGTTGCTAATGGAGTTATAAATTCTAACCTTATCGATGATGCTTGGAAAAATATAACAAATGCTCCTGTAAATGTTATTTATACCATTGTTCCAGTAAGTGCATTAGGTTGTGAGGGAAGTTCTTTTACTGTAACACTTACGATAAATCCAGAACCAGTTTTTAATGTCTCTGATGTATCAATCTGTGCAGATCATTTTGTAACACTTACAGCTATTCCTTCTTCTTATTCTTATAACTGGGATCATGGAATAAGTAATAATGTACCATTTATTCCACCATATACAGACACATACTATGTAATAGCAACAGACCCCAGCACTGGCTGTGTTCAAGATGGAAATGCAGATGTTGTAGTTCATCCAAATCCCATTGCAAACTTTACTGATATTTGTGGAAGTTTACCAGCAACTTTAACAAATACATCTATAGGAGCAATTAATTATTATTGGGACATGGGGGATGGAAGGCCAATCATTACTACTAAAGACATAAGATATAGCTATACTATTATGGACAGTATGTATTACAACATAATACTTATAGCTGAAACCGAATTTGGGTGTCTAGATACCGTATCTAGAATTTTTAACACACCTTTACTTTTTTACGTTCCAAATACTTTTACA
>JBILAB010000198.1:0-3401 GCA_044354455.1 Crocinitomicaceae bacterium
CAGAGTAAACATATTTCTTTGCTCCTAATGGAGTTTGAAATATTTGAGCATACATGCTATCTACGTAAGATGGTTTAATAAATATATTTTCAGCAACTTGAAGTTTGAAATTTTCTGATTTTAAATTGTTATAAATAAGAGGATTTAACTCACCATTTTTGAGTGTTCTTTTATAAAATGGTATCCATGGAGTCAAGCCAGCCTGATGTGCCATCATTTCTCTTAATCCAATTTCACCATATTCAGTTTTATTGATTAATTCAGGAATATAGTCTTTTAACTTTTTATTGAGGTTAAATTTATCTTGTGTTTGTAAATGCATTGCGAGTAATGTTGATGCTGCAATTTTTGTGATGGATGCAATGTCATAAACATCATCATTCTCAACTTTTTTAGCGTCTTTTTCATATGTTTGATTTCCAAAACTTTTTCGATAGATTATTCGATTGTCAACCGCTACAAGTATTTGACAACCTGGATAAGCACCATCGGAAATTCCATTTAAAGCTATTTGATCAATTTCAGATAATTTTTCAGGGTCTATTCCAATTTCACTTGCTTGACTAAATTTCAGTCTACCATTTGCCAAAATTTCAATGCCAAATCCACTTGGGTAAATTTGATCTTTAGTCTTAATTTCATTATTTGTCTTTCCAGAAATAGAAACTGCACCAAAAATTGTTTGACAAACAAGGCTTTGAGCTATTTTATTATTTTCTTTCCCTAAAATTAATGCAGAAATATTTTTGGTTTCGATTTGTTGTAATATTTCCTCATCCCCAAAAATACTTAGAATGATTTTTGCTGATTTTGGAAGTTTCTCAAATAGTTGGCTGTTTATTGAATCAATCAAATTTTTACCATCTGAAAACAGATTTGCATGAAGGCTAAGTAAAATTATGTCACTGTCAATGATTTTAGCCCAGTCTTTTGCTGTAATTAAATTGAAATTAGGCGCATGTATTGAACTTCCAGAAATAAAAAGCTCGCTTGTTTCCAAAAACTCTTTGGGATTCCCGCCGATATTTACCAAACCAATATTCAGGTCCAGTCTACCAAGTGGGAGTAAATTATCTTTATTCTCTAGTAGTGTAATTGATTTCTCATATTCAAAATATTGCTGATTTAAAGGTAGAAAATTTAAACTACTTAATTCTTTTGATAGCCATTCTGTCGGTAGATTTGGGTATTCCCAGGTAATTTTTTCTTGACCATGATTATTTACACAAAAAGAAAACATACACCCAAAAATCAAGATGAAGGAAACTCGTGCTATTTTTTTGCGATGATACATTTTTTCTTTATTTACAAATTTATTCAATTATTAAGTTTGTTTTAATTTACTCTCAAAAGAATATGAACAGATGAGTATTATTAATTATTTGGATGAATGTAAAGTGTATGAATGACACTAACCTAATATACAAATCTTTTAAGAGTTAAGCAAATTAATTTGTCAACAATCTAAATTTGATTTGTTTGAAAAATCTGAATTATAAATCATTTTTTTAGTGTGATAATTGTAATTTTGCAAGTATTAATTGATAGCATTTACTTAGAATTTAAACTATGGAGTTAATCGGAAAATTTGGTTCAAATAATGATTTAAAAAAATCTATTGGCTTATCTGGTTTACGGCAGCAATTTTGGAATCTTTCGCCTTCTGAATTAATAGAGGATTGTGTAATTACCGGAGATGGAATGCTAACCGATACTGGTGCTCTTGCGATTGATACAGGTGAATTTACAGGTCGTTCTCCAAAAGACCGATTTATAGTGCTTGATGAAATTACCGAAAAAGCAGTTTGGTGGGGCGATGTAAATATTGGATTTTCTTCTGAGAGATTTGACGCACTTTATTCTCGAATGAAAAATTTTTTAGTAGAAAAAGATGTTTATGTTCGGGATACATATGCTTGTGCTGATGAAAAATTTAGATTAAATATTCGGGTTGTTTCTGAATTTGCTTGGTCAAATTTATTTGCATACAATATGTTTCTCCGGCCGACTAATGATGAGATTCAAAATTTTATTCCAGACTGGCACATTGTTTGTATTCCAAGTTTTAAAGCTGATCCGGCAATTGATGGGACAAGACAGCATAATTTTGCAGTATTGAACTTCACAAAAAAAATGATTTTGATCGGAGGAACTGGTTACACTGGTGAAATAAAAAAAGGAATATTTTCTGCATTAAATTTTTTATTGCCACACGAAAAAAATGTTTTATCAATGCATTGTTCAGCAAATATTGGACAGAATGGAGATACAGCAATCTTTTTCGGCTTATCTGGAACAGGAAAAACCACCTTGTCTTCCGATCCAAATCGTAGATTAATTGGTGATGATGAGCATGGATGGAGTGACGATACTGTATTTAATTTTGAGGGTGGATGCTATGCAAAAACAATAGATTTAACGCGTGAGAAAGAGCCACAAATCTATGATGCAATTAAATTTGGCGCATTATTAGAAAATATTGGTTTCGAAAATGAGTCATCAACTCCTGATTATACAGATAATACAATTACAGAAAATACAAGGGTTTCTTATCCTATAAATTTTATCGATAATATAGCTGTGCCATCTATTGGAGCTGCACCAAAAAATATATTTTTTCTAACTGCTGATGCCTTCGGTGTTTTACCTCCAATTTCAAAACTTACAAAAGCCCAAGCAATGTATCATTTTATGTCTGGATATACAGCTAAAGTTGCAGGAACTGAAGTTGGTGTAACCGAGCCATCAACTACTTTCTCTGCTGGATTTGGCGCTGCATTCCTCCCTTTACATCCGGCTAAATATGCTGAATTATTGGGCGAAAAATTAGATAGCGCTAATATCAATGTTTGGTTGTTAAATACTGGGTGGTCAGGAGGATCTTATGGTGTCGGAAGTCGCATGAAGCTTTCTTATACTCGTGCAATGATTACAGCAGCATTAACAGGGAAATTAGATGGTGTTCATTTTGAGGTCTTACCTGTATTTGATTTGGCATTTCCAAGTTCTTGTGATGGAGTGCCTTCTGAATTATTGAATCCAAGAAATACATGGTCTGACAAAGAGTTATATGATCAGACAGCAAACGGTTTAGCAGCAAAATTCGTTAAGAATTTCGAGAAATTTGCAGAGGGAACAAGCAGTGATATTTTAGCAGCTTCCCCCAAAGTGCTTGCAAATTGAGATTTTTTGACTAGCTCTCTTTTAAATCCAGCAAATATTCTCAAAAAATTGAGGTCAAAAAAAAACCTCTTGATTTAAGAGGTTTAAATATTTTATAATTTCTATCTTTTGTGCATCGGTTCATCAGAAACTGTTAATTTCTTTCTTCCTTTTTTGCGACGTGATGCAAGAACTCGACGACCATTTTTTGATGCCATTCTGCTGCGAAAGCCGTGCTT
>JBILAB010000199.1:0-3398 GCA_044354455.1 Crocinitomicaceae bacterium
ATACCAATGATGTTGTAATTAGCGCATTAATTGCCATTCCTAAAACAATCAGCGGATAAGTTCGTGCTTCTTTTCCATATAGTTTAGCGACTAGTATACAGCCAAGGGGTACCGAAAAGAAAAAGGGCACCCAAAAGCAAATACCATAGATTGCTAATTTTGATTTTAAAATAAAAATAAAGCGATTTAACTTTGTAAATATTTTCTTTTTTTTGATTTCTTTCCCTTGATGAAGCAATAACTCCTCTTTTTTTAATCTTCTTTTTTGCGCCCATTGAATCACAAATTCACTAGCGAAATAGAAAAATGCAGCACTTATTGAACCGCCTAAAAATGCGGCTAAGAAGGTTTCTACAAACGATAAACCTGCAGCTGGACCTGGAATTGTTGATACGCTAAATTTAAAGGTAGCGAGAAAAAACACACTTGATAAACCTGCTAAATTCATATCTTAACTCCATAAGCTAAATCTCCAGCGTCTCCAAGTCCCGGAACGATATAAGATTGAGCGGTTAATTCTGAATCGATTGCAGCAACAAAAATCTCTGTGTTTTTAGGAAAGTGTTTTTTGATAAACTGAATAGCCTCATTTGTTCCAATGGCCGAAGCAATAAATATTTTACTTGGTTTTGATATTTTAACGAGCGCCTTGTAAACAGCAACCATTGAATTTCCCGTTGCCAACATTGGATCACTGATAATCCAAATTTTTCCTTTCATTTCTGGAATAGCAATGTATTCGACATAAATTTCAAATTCTTCGGGTGTTGTATGTTTTCTATAAGCAGAAACAAAGGCACTTTCAGAATGATCAAAAACATTCAAAAGACCATTGTGCATCGCTAGGCCAGCTCTTAAAATTGTACATAAAATAGGTTGTTCTTTCGGAATATTTTCAATAGAAATCCCCAATGGTGTTTTTACTTCGATTTTTTTATATGCTAGTTTTTTTGAAATTTCAAAGCCGATAAATTCAGCAATTCGCTCCATGTTTTTTCTAAACCTCAGCGGATCTTCTTGAATTTTTTCATCACGGATTTCAGCCATGTATTGATTCAAAATAGAATTGGTTTTACTAAGGTCGGTAAGCATTTAATTCTGAGTTTTAATGTTGTTTACAGTTTATTGTTTTATGAGTTCTTTAGTATAAACTCTTTGATTGGTAATGATTTTTACAATATAAGTTCCAGAATTTACAGCACTTAAATCAATAAAAGATTCCGCAAAATACTGAGAAGCATTCATTTCTTCGGAATAAATTTTTCTACCCATCAAATCGTATATTTCAATGGAGGCCTGTTCATTTACCGCACCATTTACTTCAATTGTTGTCATACCATTCGTTGGATTCGGAAATATAGCAATTTTATGTTCTAAATCTGTTTCATCTATGCCTAGTTCAAATCCAACAGAAAAATCATAGCGGTGATAAGATCCAAAATCTCCAGGAAAAAATTCAATATATGTTCCGCCTACTTTTCGCAAGCGCATTGTCCCTGCTGTTTCTCCTTCAACTTGTGCAGAATACCAAAAAGATAAACCATCATCATCAGTATCTTCAATGATAATAGAATAACATCCCGGAGCCAAATCGAATGTATCTTTATACTGCGTTTGATTTGTTAAATTGTTTCTTTCAAAGATAATATTTCCGGCATTGTCAATCATTCTATAATTGTTTTCACTTGCTTTATTATTGGTTGTTAACCAGATAAAAAACGCTCCATCAATACGTTCTGGCGCATCAAATTTTGTTGTTTTCACACTGTTGAATTGGTATTCATCGTTTCCGAAATTCCCGTTAACATCTCGAACATAAGCAGTGAATGTCATATTGCTATCTAAATCTGTCCACCAGGAATTATTTGTAACTGGAATTTCAACAACGATTTCTTCTAGGAAATTAAGGTTGCCTGTCCAGTTGAATTCTATATTATCGCCGTAGGTTATCCAACATACAATTTTACAAGAAGTTAATGGCATTTGACCAGTATTCTTTAAAATTACTCTCGGATTTGAGCAAGTTGGATTGTATTTGCTGTAATATTCATAATTGTTTGGGTTAAGTACATCTTTTATTGCTGCATCATTTTGAAAATTTGGGTTTGAGTATGAAATTAAGTCATAAGCCGCAATATAATTTCCACCACCTTGCCCCGGATCGGTTGTTGGAACTTGATTAATTACATAATCCAAGCTTACTGTATCTCCCGGACTAACAAATGGCGTTAATTCAAACTCATGTTCTTTCACTAAATCACCTGGACACCATCCTTCACGAGCATAAGGCCAAGTTCCGCCTTGACCGATATTTGGATTTTCACCACATTCTTTATCTTGCCAAATATTCCATTGAAATCTTGGAACGCCATTTACATTTATTTGGTGATTGTTGTTTACCCATTCGCAACAAGCATAATCGCCAACTTGACCATGACCTGACATTCTTGTTTTGATTTTAAACATCTCAGATGTGTCTGAAAGAACAACATTTGTTGCAGGAAGCACAACATCATTTGCCATGTTTGCAAAGTTATAATTCCTGAAATCTGACCAAATTGGCTCGCGTTTGTGTAAATCTCTTGGAGGAATTCCTTCAATAAAAGCAAAACGTAAATCCAATAATTCTTGTGTATTGTGAGCAGCAAGATCAACTGTATTTCTCAAGTAATCTTGGTAGTCTGTGACATCGTAAATCCATGCAAAACCATTTGGACCTAAGTCAAATTGAATTCCATAAGGTGTGATGTATCTTGCAATTTCCACATCTTTGATTATTTCATAAGGCGTGTTGAAATAGGTAATAGTATCGTTGATTAGCTGTGTTGAAGTAGAGTAGGGAGTCATATTAATAATTTCACCCTGAGGACTAAATGTGTTAGAAGTTCCACTCGGAACACCGATAAAACTATTAACAATCTCAAAATGCTTGTTTATGACTTCTTGTTCAAAAATCACAATAGGTTCTTTAATTGAAGGTCTAAGAACGGTTGTTGAGTCCATGTTACCAAGAACAGTCCCTTGCCCAAAAGAAATTCGTGGTATTTCTGCCGCTTGAATAATACCAGATACTGGTGATTCATCCCATTTCATCATACTTCCCATGGTTTCAGACCAACCTTGAGAAAGCATTAATTTATAGTCGTTTTGTGAACGGTCAACACAATAATTTACATCATCAAAATCATAATATGCTAGTAGATTACTCCAATTTGGATGAGTTACATCAATTTTATTTTTGTAATTGGCAGCAATTGTCGCTTGTGAAAGCGCCGTATTATAAATTCTAAATTCATCAATTTCACCTTTCCAAAAAAGACTTTGGTTCAAACTTGAACCTAGAACTAAGCGATGAATATAGCCGACAGCTCTGTTTAAGTTTGTTCCAGAATGCCATA
>JBILAB010000201.1:0-3387 GCA_044354455.1 Crocinitomicaceae bacterium
AGATACTAATAAGGAATATATAATTTTCGCTCGAAAATTTATTTTGTTTGTAAAATAAATTCATTTATCCTTTTTGTTTAGTCTAATTTGCTTAATTTTCAAGCAAAAATAAAACATGAATTTAGTTTTAAAAAAGTCTCTACTATTAACTTTTTTAAGTTTATTTTTTTGCATTACTACAATAGCTCAAGGATATCAGTCAATGGGTGCAAGGTCTATGTCTCTAGCTAATGCAAGTGTTGCTATTGAGGATGTTTGGGCTTTTCATCATAATCCAGCTGCCTTAGCTGAGATAAAAAAGCTTGGTTTTGGTGTTTCTTACGAAAATAGATTCTTGCTTAAGGAATTGCAATCACAAGGTTTAACAGCTGTTATTCCTCTTAAAAGTGGTGTTTTATCCGTGGGCGCTCAGAGTTTTGGTTATACTGAGTTTAGGACATATCGTTCGGGATTAGGATACTCATTAAAGCTAAGTGATTTTTTAGCCCTTGGGGTTCAATTAAATCACCATCTAGTTCGAATTAATTCTTTTTATGGTTCTAATCAAACATTAACGGGTGAAATGGGCTTACTTGCAAAAGTCAATGAGAATCTGAAAATTGGTGTCAGTGTTTTTAATATTTCACGAAATAAGTTGTCGGAATTTAAAGAAGATAGGTATACTACTTTACTAAGAATTGGCACAGGATATAAATTGTCTAAAAAATTATTACTTTTGTGTGAAGCGGAAAAAAATGTGGATTCCCCCCTTCGTTTTAAATCAGGAATTGAATACCAGCCAATAGCTGATTTTTATATCCGTGGTGGTTTTGCTACAGAACCGATTGAATATTCTTTTGGTGTTGGTTATTGCTATAAGAAGAACTATAAACTAGACATTGGTTCGGCTTATCATCAAATTCTTGGTTGGTCGCCACATTTTTCTTTTACTGTTCAAATGAACTAGTATGCGGATTCTTCTTTGCCTTCTTTTTTTATTTTCCTACTCGCAATTTTTTGGACAAGAACGCAGTGAAGTTATTCAGCAAAGAATAGAATTTATATCTGAGCAATTGCAGTCAGAAGATTTAGACCTTACAAATTTCATTGAGCAACTTAATTTTTATTATGATAATCCAATTAATATAAATGCTACAACTGGTGAGGATTTAGATGAATTAAATTTATTATCATCCGTTCAAATTAATGATCTTTTATTACACCGTAAAGCCTTTGGTAAGTTTATGACTATTTATGAATTGCAAAGTTTAAAATATTGGGATTTAATTACAATCCAACTTGTTCTTCCATTTATTCGAGTTGATGAACGTTTGGATAATTTAAATATTACATGGAAAGAAGCCTTGAAAGAGGGGACTTATGAGCTTTACTTGCGTTATCAGCCAACGATAGAAGAAAAATCAGGTTATGCTTCAGTTTCAGATTCCATCAAACAAGTAAGTAACAACTACTATTTTGGAAATTCTGATCGTTACTATTCTAGATTTCGCTATACATACAAAACAAATATCAGTGTAGGATTTACAGCAGAGAAAGACGCTGGAGAATCTTTTTTTAGTGGAGCACAAAAAAATGGGTTTGATTTTTATTCTGGACATTTATTTTACAAAGGTGGAAAGTATTTAAAATCCTTTGTTATTGGGGATTATCAAATTCAAATTGGGCAGGGATTAAATCTTTGGTCGAGTTATGCTTTTGGAAAAACATCTGACATAGCAACGATGAAAAAAAATGCAATTCCGATTAGACCATATGCTTCTGTTGATGAGTCTAGATTTCTAAGAGGCGCAGCAGTTGACCTAGCCTATAAAAACATCTCTCTGCTCTTATTTGCCTCTGCAAAGAAAGTGGATGCTTCAAGTGTTGCTGATTCAAGTTTTGATGACCTTGAATTTATAAGTACAATTGATTTGTCTGGATTGCATCGAACAAATCGAGAGATTTCAAAAAGAAATGGCTTAACAGAATTTATTTCTGGTGCGAATTTAAGATATGTCAAAAATTCATTTCGAATGGGTACTTCTTTTGTATATCAAGGTTATGATAAGCCATTTGTAAAGCCATTACAAGTATACAATCAATTTGATTTTAGAGGTCAGAATAATTTTTCATTTTCTGGTGACTACAATTATGTATATCGAAATATAAATCTATTTGGAGAAGTTTCGCATAATTTTTTCGGTTCAGATCAAGAAAGAAAAGGACTAGCAATGTTACACGGTGCTCTAATTTCACTTGATTCACGTGCAAGTATAGGTTTACTTTACAGAAACTATAGTTATGATTATCAGACATTTTACAATGCAGGTTTTTCTGAAGGGAGCAATACGCAAAATGAAAAAGGATTATATACTGGCCTGAAGATTAAATTAAATTCTGTTTGGTCTTTAAATGCCTATGCTGATGTTTTCCAATTTCCTTGGATGAAGTATTTAGTCGATGCGCCATCAAAAGGTCATGAATTTCTAATACAGCCAAGCTACAAGCCGAATAAGATTTTTGAGGTTTATGCTAGATTTCGTCAGCAGTTACGCCAAAAGAATAGCCGTGAATTAAATAATACCGTTACTGAAATTGAAGATGTTCTTCAGCGGAACTATCGTTTAAACCTTTCCTATACGATTAATGAATTTTTTACTTTAAAATCACGTGTGGAGTATATTACAATTCAAAGAGAGAGCAATACTTTTGAAAAAGGAATGTTAATTTCTCAAGATTTTATTTACCGTCCAAAAAGTGCTCCTTTTGATTTAGCCCTACGCTTTGCTTTATTTGATACAGATAGTTATGACACACGCTTGTATTCCTTTGAAAGCAACGCGTTATACGCTTTTTCAGTGCCAGCATATTATTATCAGGGGTCTCGTGCATATTTTCTTATTCGGTATTCTTTTTTAAAACATTTTGATTTATGGATTCGCTATGGCGTTTTTATCTACAACAACCGAACTACGATCTCGTCAGGATCAGAAGCAATCCAAGGAAATCGCAAAAGTGATTTGATTATTCAACTGAGGTGGAAACTATAGAAGACTTAAGGTTTTTAAAAAATAGTTTGTAATAATTATAAATTCTTGTAATTTTTTAAAGTAATCTACGTTATTACTTTATGAGCGGATTGTTTGCTCATTCTCTCTCTCCATGTCAAACTAGAAAAAAAACAAAAAATGCAAGTAAACTTATTGTATCACCAAAGCAAAATTCTTCTGGATGATGAGTTTTGTATGATTGAAAAAGCAAAGTTGGATAAGCGAAATTTTGCACCCCTGTATGAAAAGTATCATTCAGCTATTTTTAGATACATCGTTAAACGTGTAGAAGAAAAAGAAACAGCGTACGATATTACCTCCATTGTTTTTATGAAAGCACTGTCGAATCTTCAGAAAT
>JBILAB010000200.1:0-3387 GCA_044354455.1 Crocinitomicaceae bacterium
GCAGCCATATCTACATAAACTCTATATACTGTTGTACCAGTATTTAAAGTAGTTATTGATCCTTCAGCCAAAGCATTTGCTCCGTCAGCAGCATCTGTTGAGTAGTATTTTTCAACTACTATTCCTTGTAAACCTTGAGCATACGCTACTGCGTTAAGACACAAAATTCCAAGACCTATTATTAAGTTTTTTGTTTTCATAATTTTTATTTTATTTTTAAATGAATCCATGCATGCGAACATGCATGGATAGTAGGTTTATTTAGTAATTAATTACAAGATGTATTAAATGCCGGAGCGAAAATTATGAAGTCAAGTACATCTGTTACTCCATCAGCATTTAAGTCTGTAGGACAAGCAACAACTCCTGATGTAGCGTTAATTAATGCTGAATATGACCAATCTGACAACCAATTATCACCAGTTGAAGAGAAAGCACCTCTGTAGTTAGCTGGCTCAAAGAAACCATCAACTGGAGTTGAAGGGCAACCAACTGTAGATAATGATGGATTAGGAATAACATCACTTTTAACAGAAAAAACATTTGTTGATGTATTTACAGTAAAGTTGTAATTAAAACCTGGAAGTGTATTCCCAGCAACCACATCATTTTTGTCTGTTTGTGTAAATTGAATGTAGTCTGCTGAAGTTGTTGCAAGAACAGTTCCTGCAGATGAAGAAGATGCACCAAATGTTAGAGGATTTGTCATTCCAACAAATGTGTTACACTTAATTTTTAAAGAATTAGTTCCATTTCCAAGTGATGCTGTTGGAGTTGCAGGAGCTGCAGGGTTATTAAACCAATTATGCCAAGATTCTCCACCTTCAAAGTATGTTCTTTGACCAGCAGTAGGAACTGTAACTGTAGTATTAACACTCTTTACAAGGTTTAATCCATTTCTAAAGTTTGCAAAAACTGAATTATAAATGCTACCTCTAGTGAATTCTTTTGCGTTAATAGCTGCTAAAGCAGAATTGTCTGTATTTCCAGGAGTCTTTGCATTTCCTACTAAAGTTACATTGTAGATTAATGGATCAGAATAAGGAGTATTATATGATTTTTGATCATCACCATCACTTTCAAAACCGTTATCATTATCAAGACTAGAAGTTAAATCAGATTTAATTCCAAATAAAAACTGAGCTTTACCAGACCATCCCATATCCCAATCATACATGTCATCATTTCCAAACATTGTGGAAATATATTTCACATTAACTGTACCACCGAAAAATTCAATATTATCGTCAGCGCAAGATATAATTTCTATGTGTTCAATTGTAGTACCTCGGCCAACAGAACCCATTGTCAGACCGTTAATTTCAGCTCCAACAGACAAAATTGCACCTGAGTGTCTTATTGAAACATATTTCAGAATACCAGAATTATCATTGTCGTCAAAAACGCCAACTGTTTCACCAGCAACCGCTACATTATTGTTTAACATAACGCCATAACGATCTTGTTTGTTATTAGTAGCAAATCCTTCTAATACACCTAAACCATCAGCAACACCAAGCTTTCCAGCTCCGCCAGCAACATAAGGTCCGTTTTCAGCGTATGAAATGTTATTACTTGCAATACCTAACATTACTACACCACCCCAGTTTCCTTTATTTGAGATAGCATAAGTTCCATTCATTGGGTCAGCATAAGCAGTAAAAACAATCGGACAAGATTCTGTTCCTGAAGCAATTATTTTTCCGCCTCGCATAATAACTAAAGCTGTTGCTTCAGCAGGAACTGCATTCGCAGCACCTTTTATAACAGTACCTGGCTCTATTGTTAATACTTGACCACCAGGAATATAAATTTTCTTGTCTAAAATGTAAGTTTTATCACAAGTAAAAGCTGCACCTGAAGTTAATTCTCCTCCATAAGTACCTGCTATTGCAGTGTAACCTGCTATTGAAGACACAATTACTTCAGGTCTTGTACTTACAGCAGGACAACCACATGAAGCCCCCAAATTAGACTGCGCCAAAATTGGACTTGCAGCAATCAACGACAAAGAAGCTGTCGCAAAAAGTTTTGATAGGTTAATTTTTTTCATTTTTTTCATTTTTAAAGTTTATATTTAGTTTTCGATACAAATTTCCGTATAGAATTTGGCTTTTATTTTAAGGGTGTATTATTATTAGTTGAAATTATTATTTAGATTTTAACAAATTAATGTTTCCTAAATATTAACAAATTGAAATGCTAATTCTAAAAAATAAGATGGGACTGAAAAAATAATTTTCTTGGTAGAGAAAATTAAAAATATCGGAATAAACCAATGTTAATTCCTGCTGTAAAAAGCTGTTTTTTAAGTGGTCCAGTTGAGATGGAGTAGAGCGCTTGAGAATAATTTAATTCGCTTATTAAATTCCATTTTTGATTTAAACTAAATGACATTCCAAGCCCTATGATGCCGTTAATTTGAAACTTTGTTAAGTCGGTAGTTAAATCCATTTTAACTTCATTGGTACTGTTTTCAAGCGTATAAAAGGCTTGACTTTTAACTAAATATCCGGCGCTTGTTCCTAAAGAGATATAGGGAATATTTTTCTTTTGACAGAATTTATAAAGTACTTGAACAGGAACTTCAATTAGAGAAAATTGCTCTTTATAAAGATCAAAACCAGCTAAAGAACCACTTTTATATTGATATCCTTTTTGGGTAAATACAATACCAGTTCTTAAGGTAATTTTTTTATTTAAATCAAACTGAAATTTTACAGCACTTGAATTTGCAAGTGTTGGTTTTTCTATCGAATCACTTATGTTTTTCATCCAAATACTAGCTGAATTAGCACTAGATAATCTATATCCTAAATCAATAGATTGGGTTAAGCCAATACTAATTTTAGACTGATTTTCTTGAATATTCGTTTGCGCATTACTAAATAGTGTGTTTAGTAATATACTTGAGGATAATAAGATGCTATTCAATTTCATACTTTCTAATTTAATCTTTGATGCATCGAATACTCATTCCATACGATCTATACGTTTTTTGTCTAAAAATTGTTTTTTTTTGAGCATCTAAATAGCGATACCATGCTTGATTTCCATCTGCACTACTCGACCAGAAAAAAGCGGTATTTTTTTCTGTATTGGTAAAGCCATTTTGCAAACGACAGCCACCAGGTAAAGCAGAAAAACCATAGAGATTAGAGCCAAATGCAACACTAGCTTGAGGCCATCCAGCGAGTGCTTTATTCATTAATATTTCACCTTCGTTCGTTCCTCTCCAAGCTAATGCATCAACTTGATTTTGCTGCATTCCAATGGTTTTTTCTAATATTTTCCATTCAGCATCGCTTGGAATATGCCAACCCTCTGGAGCCAATTGATTTATATCTTCTATCGCAAAATGATTGTAAAGGTGTCCATAAGTTGAGT
>JBILAB010000043.1:0-12435 GCA_044354455.1 Crocinitomicaceae bacterium
TGTAATTATTCAGATTATGGGGACTTGGTGCCCGAATTGCCTAGATGAAACAAAAGTCTTAAAAGAGTTATATAATGATTTACATCGCTATGGTTTAGAAATAATAAGTGTTTGTTATGAGGCTGATTTAGAACAAAAAAAACAGCTTAAAAAACTAAAGGACTTTAAAAAACGCTCAAAAATTCCATACACAATTCTCTATGGTGGACTTGCAAGTAAAGAGCTTGCTTCATCTGATTTTGGAATGCTAAATCAAATAATGAGTTTTCCAACTTCTATTTTTATTGGTAAAGATGGAAATGTTTGGGGAATCCACACCGGATTTAACGGGCCAGCTACAGGAGAGGCATACATTAACTTTAAAAATAAAATCCGCTATGAAATTGAAATAAAATTGGATTTATTACGCTAATTTATTTTAGTAGATAAAACTCTTATTTTTTTACAATAATAAATGGAACAGGAATCCTATCTATTTTTAAGAAAAAAGCTCCTGGGTTCAGGGCTTCAAGATTCAAAATAGATTTCGCTTCACTAAAAATACCCTTCAATACAATACGTCCTTGGGCATCTATAAGTTCATAGTTTGTTGCCTCAATAAAATTAGTACTAATAGTAATAATATCAGAGCTTGGATTAGGAAAAATCAGCACTTCTTTTTTATTTTCTTCAAATAGTGAAACATTTGATATTGCAGTACATTCACTAATACCTGTGCAAGTCCCTTGGGTTATTTGAACAGCATAATTACCATTGGTTATTGCAGTGAATGATTGATTAGTAGCGCCAACTATTGGTGAAAAATTAGTAGCGCAATTCAACCATTGGTAGCTTGTTGGGATTCCAAGTATGGATGTATTAGCTGTAATTACTGAACCTAAATTACTTGTAGATAAATCAAGTGTGTTGATTGTTAAATTTAAAGTAACCAAAGAATCTCCCCCATTAGAATTGCTTAATAAATAGGTTGCAGTACTATTATTAGCAGTATAGGTTATTCCATCTATCCAAGTATATGAGTTGCAAGCGCTAATTACATCAGTCCCTGTACTGTCATTTATCGCAAGATCGGTCGCTGTACTTTGAGCATAAATCCTTGAACTTCCTGGTGTTTTTTGCTCTATAAATACAGCTACTACTTTCCCGTTTATAGATTTTGTAAAGTGTATTCTTCCTTTACTTGCGATAAAAGTTGCCAAAGGTTTTGTTTCTGTTGGCCACTCAAATTCGCCATTTGCTGTTAAAAGACATGCATGTAAAGTTGTAGGAGATGCGCCGTTATCCATACCACTCTTCATTAAAAAAATTGCTTGGTCGTTGATTAATTGTAAATCACCTGCAAAAACTTTAGAACTGCCAATTGGATATATTACACGAGCATTGTCGGTAAATTGTCGATCACCAGAAGATTTATCAAATTTCTGAATGGAAACACCAAAAGAACTTTGCCCTGTATTTGTGTAATTACAGATAGACCAAACAAATTGTGACCCTGGAGCAAACGCAATTTTTGTATCCATCTCATAATCTGTTTGATTAACATCAAAATCCTTCCCATTTATTCCCCAAGGAAGCGTACCATCAGAATTAATCCGCTGTAAATAAGAATCGAAATGATTAGATCCATTTGCTTTGTAACCATAATAAATTATATCATTGTCTTTAGCGCTGCTGTAAGATGAATTGTAAGTTGTTGTTTTATTAGATAATTGAATAGGTGCACCCCATTGTGGAGAACCACTGGCATCGTATTTTTGAGCATATAAATTAGAATATATTTGAGAAGTAATGACATGAAAAATCAAAACAAATTCATTATTTGACAATTCAAATAAATCTGCAGGTGCTTTATTTCCAGAAAGGCCATTCGACACTTGTTGATTTACAGACCAAATAGGTGAACCACTTGCTGTATACTTCTGCATTAATGTTTGTCCATTCGCATACCAGGCGATTACAGCTTCTCCATTCGATAAAGCCTGAATTGTGACAACATAACCACTTCCTAGATTAATTCCATTGGGATTCCACAAATGATTTCCATTGATATCCATTTTAAAAGCGAACCCTTCACCTGTATTTGTTCCAGTAACGCCAATGTAAATATTGTCATTTTGGTCTATTGAAATTTTGGAAATTGCGGTTGAAGTACTCATCGGTAAGGTATTGCTTACAAGAATTCCGTCTTCGCCTAATTCTTTAATTCCCTCAGTATTTAAAACTTGAAGTCGCAACTCATAATTTACTGGGGCGCCAACTACTTTCCAAAAAACAATGTAAGTTTTACCGCTTGCTGTTCCAATAGCTTTTATATCATCAGAGTTAGATGTAACAACTTCAGTATTTACATCTGTTAAAGAAGTCCATTGTGCACTTAAGTTAAAAGTCACGATTACAGCAAGAAAAAAAAGGATGTTTTTCATAGTGAGGTATTTAATTAAAATTTAGAGTATAAACATACAAATTAATTGTTCTTAATTCATTTTTTGGAAAGTCTTATTAAAAAAAGCGGGGCTTTAAAAAAACTTCAAGCTGGATCAATTAAATTCTCTATTTTTTCACAAATAAGATTGTAATCAAATTCTTGAGAAAAATTTACTAATTCTTTTTTGCGAAATTGCAGGTTACCTGATAGCACATGATTTAATTTTTCAGCTAAATCTTGTGGATTTTTAGGCTCAAATAAAATGCCTAATTTACCTTCATTTAATAATGATTTTGTGCCGCCTTTGTTGCTTCCAATAACTGGAGTTCCGCAGGCCATTGATTCCAAGGTAACCATTCCAAAAGTTTCAGAATATGAAGCCATTAAGGTCCAATCTATCGCATTAAACACATCAGCGGGTGATTGAGTAAAATTTAAGAATTGTACCTTGTCCTCTAATTTTTGCTCTCTAATATAGTGCTTGAGTTCATATAAATAGTTGCTTTTTTGGTCCAATGTTTCCTCACCAACTAGTAATAAAAGAAAATCAGTTGTTACATATCTCATTGCTTCAAGTGCCAACATTTGACCTTTTTTAGATTCAAATCGACCGATTAAACCTATAATTTTTCGTTCATTTGGAAGCCCCAACTTTTCTCTTGCTTCAACCTTATTAGTTGGTTTAAATTCTTTTAAATCAATTCCTGATGGAATAATAAGTATTTTTTTTTCTGGAAAATTTGAATTAATTAGAACCTGCTCTTTTAAATAGACTAAGGGGCAAATCCAAGAATTAAAAAAAGAATAGCGCCATGTTCGAAAAAAATGACGCTTATTTTTTTTAAATGCCATTTCCATGAAATAATGGGTTTTTATTCTTCCGCGAGATAAAAACCCAATACTTGCTGCAATACTCATGTCAAATGTGGCCCGGAAGAATAAATGCTCAATCTTTAATTCTTTTAATGTATTAAGTAGCACAAATGCGTTAAAGAAATCATAATGATGCCGATGTTGTTTAATAATTGAAATCGAGAGGTTTTTTAATATGGCCGCATTATAAACTGGAGAATCTTTAACGCAAAAAACAACAACTGTATGACCGCGATCTCTCATCCATTCTGCATTTCGAACTTGATTCATTTCTAAACCGCCCCAAGCCTTAGTTCCACACAAATAAGCAATTTTATGTATCATTTTTTTTACTGATTTCTAGTGCGAAGTTGCCAAAATTTGTTGAATTAGCGTAATTTTGTTGAATGATGCAATCCTTATTTAAAAAACCCTTATTTGTTTTTTGTGTTGCTGTTATAATAATTGCTATTCCGTTATTTATTTTTCCAATAAATCTTTTTGATGGAGAAATTATCATGAAAAATGGGCTTTCTGAAACAAAAATGGAGGTTCCCTTAAGTTTATCCTATTTTATTGGTTTTGGATATAATTCTCAAGATATGGAAGGCATAAAAGATTTTTATTTACTTCCAAAAGGTTATTTGCTTGCATTTTGCCTCATTTTTGGCTTTCCAGCTATACTAAGTTATCGAATTTATTTAGCTCAAAAGAAGAAGAAGGCCTTGATTTAATTTACTTTTTAATTATTTCTCAAGCTTATAGTTTATTATTTTTGCAAACTAAAATGTAAAGTATGTATCGTTCACACACTTGTGGAGAATTAAGATTAGAAGATGTTGGTAAAACTGTTGTCTTAGCGGGATGGGTTCAGCGTTCACGAGATTTAGGGGGCATGACGTTTTTGGATTTGCGAGATAGATATGGTCTAACTCAACTAGCATTTGATATGGAAACGAATGCTATATTGGGAGAACAAGCTCGGAAATTAGGCAGAGAATTTGTAATTCAAGCAAGTGGAACTGTTATCGAAAGAAGCAGTAAAAATAAAAATATCACAACTGGAGATGTCGAAATTACTGTAACTGAACTCAAAATTTTAAATACCTCAAAATTACCGCCTTTTACGATTGAAGATGAAACTGATGGTGGCGATGAATTAAGGATGCAATACCGATATTTAGATTTACGAAGAGCGCCGGTTTTACAAAAATTGCGTTTGCGTAATCAAGTGGCTTTAGAAACAAGGAAATACTTGGATTCTAAGGAATTTATTGATGTTGAAACCCCTGTTCTAATTAAGTCTACACCTGAAGGAGCGCGCGACTTTGTGGTTCCAAGTAGGATGAATGAAGGGCAATTTTATGCCTTGCCTCAATCTCCGCAAACCTTCAAGCAGTTATTAATGGTTTCTGGTTTTGACAGGTATTATCAAATAGTAAAATGTTTTCGTGATGAGGATTTAAGAGCAGATAGGCAACCAGAATTTACACAAATTGATTGTGAGATGGCCTTTGTTGAGCAAAACGACATCTTGGAAATGTTCGAAGGATTGATAAAGTACCTTTTTAGAACAGTAAGGGGCGTTGAGCTTGTCGAAACGTTCCCAAGAATGACCTATGCAGAAGCGATGGAAAAATATGGTTCTGATAAACCTGATATTCGTTTTGGAATGGAATTCATTGACCTTACTAATTTAACACAAGGGAAGGAATTTGTGGTTTTTGATAGCGCAGAAATTGTTCTTGGAATTAATGTGCAAGGTTGTTCAGAATACACACGCAAACAATTGGATGAATTAACAGAATGGCTTAAGCGCCCTCAAATTGGTGCTTCTGGATTAGTTTATATTAAATATAACACTGATGGAACTTTTAAGTCCTCAGTAGATAAATTTTATTCGCAAGATGACTTAAAAGCAATCGCTCAAAAAGCACAAGCGCAAGCAGGAGATTTAATTCTTCTTCTTTGTGGAGAAATCAATAAAACCCGCAAACAATTAAGTGAATTGCGTTTGCATTTGGGAACGGAACTAGGCTTACGAGATGCTACAATCTTTAAACCTTTATGGGTTCTTGATTTTCCTTTATTAGAATGGGATGAGGATAATAAGCGCTATCATGCAATGCACCATCCTTTTACTTCCCCAAAATCTGAAGATTTCAATTTACTTGCATCAGATCCTGGAAAAGTTAGGGCAAATGCCTACGATTTAGCAATGAATGGTGTAGAATTAGGTGGTGGTTCAATTCGAATTCATGATCGAGCTTTACAATCTCAAATGTTCGATTTATTGGGTTTTTCTAAAGAGGATGCGCAAGCTCAATTCGGATTTTTAATGAATGCATTTGAATATGGTGCTCCTCCACACGGTGGCTTAGCTTTTGGTTTAGATCGACTTGTTGCAACAATGGGCGGCTCAGAATCTATTCGAGATTACATTGCTTTCCCAAAAAATAACAGTGGTCGCGATACAATGATTGATGCGCCATCTCCTTTAAATGATCTTCAGTTAAAAGAATTAGGGATTAAATTAAGGTAGTAGAAATTCATATCTAAAAATGATAAATTATCCCGTTTTTTTTAAACTTTTTATCCTTGATTTTTGTTAAAAATAAAAAGAATTAGAATGAATCCTCTCGATAAAATTCAGCAAGAAATTTCAACTCTGCGCGAAAAACTTATTCAGCATAAAATGTATGCTAAAATTAAAACCGTAGAAGATTTTCAAAGATTTATGGAGCAGCATATTTTTGCTGTTTGGGATTTTATGAGTCTTCTAAAATCATTGCAACGCGGACTTACATCTGTTGAGGTTCCATGGTCGCCTGTTGGCAGCCCGACAACCAGAAGATTTATTAATGAAATTGTACTTGGAGAAGAAAGTGACATGGATGACAATGGAAAGGTTGCAAGTCATTTTGAATTGTACCTAGAAGCAATGGAACAAATTGGTGCAAAAACAACAGAAATAAAAAAACTTATTGCTTTTGTTGAAGAAGGGTACTCTGTTTCTTCGGCTTTATCTTTAGTAAACATTCAAGAAGAAACAAAAGAGTTTGTTCGCTTTACTTTTTCCATGATTGAAACAGAAGAATTACACAAAATAGCTTCAATATTTACCTTTGGAAGAGAAGACTTAATTCCAGATATGTTTATTGAAATCCTTCGTGAAATGAAAGAGAATGGTCAAGAAGATATTTCTAAGCTGCTCTATTATTTGGAAAGACACATTGAAATTGATGGAGGTGATCATGGACCAATTTCTCTTAAAATGATTGATGAATTGTGTAAAGACGATGCTAAAAAATGGGCTGAGGTTTTAGAGAGTGCGAAACTTGCCTTGCACTATAGAGTAAGACTTTGGGATGGTGTTCAAAAGCAACTTGCTTAACGCCAAGTAGTTTCGTTATTTCCATCTTTCACTTCAATTCCTGCAGAAGCGAGTCCATCGCGAATTTTATCGGATGTAGACCAATCTTTTTTACTGCGCGCTTCTTGTCGTAAGTCAAGTACTAAATCCATAACAGGATTTAATTTAGCATCTGAATTTGAAGTATTTCCTTTGAGACCTAAAACATTAAAGATAAATCCACCAAATTGATTTTTTAATTCTTCTTTATCTTCAACTGTACAGGTGATTTTCCCTTCTGTCAATAAATTAATTTGCTTCACCGCTTCAAATAAGTTGGCGATTAAAATTGGTGCATTAAAGTCATCATTCATTGCGGAATAGAAACTATCTACGAGTTTTTTGATTTCTAAAGACGAAGAATCATTGCATGACACATTTTCTAATAACGACAAGCTTTCCATTAATCTCTCGTATCCTTTCTCAGCGGCATTTAAAGCATCTTCAGTAAAATCTAAAGTACTACGATAATGTGCTTGCATCATAAAAAACCTTATAACATCAGCAGAATATGCTTTTTTAAAGAGTGCTGTTTCTCCTGCAATTATTTCTTTAGGAAGAAAGAAATTCCCTAAAGATTTACTCATTTTTTGACCGTTAACATTCAGCATATTTGCATGCATCCAATACTTTGCAGGGTTACACCCAAGGGAGCTACAACTTTGAGCGATTTCATCTTCGTGATGTGGGAATTTTAAATCCATTCCGCCACCATGAATATCAAAGTATTTTCCAAGGTATTTTGTGCTCATTGCAGTACATTCTATGTGCCAACCAGGATTACCATTTCCCCAAGGAGAGCGCCAAATTTGCATGTCGTCGACTCCGGCTTTTTTCCAAAGGGCAAAATCGGCAAAAAAGCGCTTTTCATCTTGTGCGTTTAAGACCCGAGTTTCATTTTCTAATTCATCAACCTTCCTGCCACTTAGGATTCCATAGTCGAAATCTTGTATGTATTTTTTCGTGTCAAAATAGACTGAACCATTTATTAAATAAGCATATCCATTAGATATAATTTGTTCGATTATCTCAATTTGCTCTTGAATATGAGCGGTAGCAGTTGGCTCAATACTCGGCATTAATAGATTGTAAATTCGCTGTAACTCTATAAAATTTAGGTTGTACTTGTATACAATTTCTAAAGGTTGTATTTGCTCCAAGCGTGCTGCTTTTCCAATACTATCAACTTCATCTCCAGCACTATTTGTTATATGTCCAGCATCTGTAATATTTCGTACATATTTTACCTTATAGTTTAGGTGTAATAAATACCGATATATCAAGTCAAAATTAATAAAGGTTCGCATATTCCCCATGTGAGGTTCGCTGTAAAGCGTTGGCCCACAAACATACATTCCTACAAAATTTTCGTGTAGTGGCTCAAATTTTTCTTTTTTACCAGAAAGCGTATTGTAGATTTGTAAAAACCCTTTTCTATCAATCATAACTATTAATTCCTTTTACAAATGTAAAAAAAAGGGAGTAATAAAGGCTTTTTTGATTTTGGAAAGTGAGACGGAAAAATTTAGCACTACGTAATTTTATCCTTGACTGCGATTTTCTTTTAATGTTGAAAAGAAGATAATTCCGTATCCACAGGTCAACATAAGATGAAAAGGAACCATCCCCAAATCGCCATAAACAGCCCTTTGTACCGCTGTAAATCCAAAAACTAACATTAGCAACCCTTCTAAAATATTAATAAGAGAAAGACTTTTTTTATCGTATTTATTTCCTTTAAATTCAGTTTTGATTAATACATTAAATTTTGGTGTTCTGACAAAAGAACTTTTGATTCCTAAATATCCTTCAATAACTGCAACAGCATTGCTCAATGAAAGTGCCATTGACACCGTTAAAAATTGAATAAAACGGCCTATAAATCGAAATAAATCATTTAAAAATGGCCCTTTTTTATCCCTCCAAGAATGCCAATAATAAAAGGAAAGGAAAAGTGTACTTGCAATAAAGAAAGCTCCAAATTGAATAAACCAGTTTAAGTCAGAGAAAGAATCTTTAATGTGCAAAACAAAAAGACTTAAAATTGATAAGATTAAAATAAATACAAAAACTGAAGAATTAAACAAATGGGCAAAACCATGAACACGATCTGAAAATTTTACACCAGGAAACGTAATTAAACTTTTCCACATTTTTATGAAGCATTCAGCTCCACCTTTCATCCATCTATGCTGCTGACTTTTTAAAGCCGACATTGTTATTGGTAATTCTGCTGGTGATTCTACATCCTCTAGATACTTAAATTTCCACCCTCTCATTTGAGCGCGATAACTCAAATCTAAATCTTCAGTGAGCGTATCATGTTCCCAGCCTCCTGCTTCTTCAATACATGTTTTCCGCCAAATCCCTGCAGTTCCATTAAAATTAATAAAATGACCAGAAGCATTTCTTCCACCTTGCTCGATTGCAAAATGACCATTTAATCCAAATGCTTGAAGTTCTGTCAACAAGGAATAGGTTTTATTTAAATGTCCCCATCGTGATTGAACAACACCAATTCCTTCTTTAAAATAAGGCATAGTTCGGATTAAAAAATCTTTGTCTGGGACAAAATCAGCATCGAAAATTGCGATAAATTCACCTTGAACACGATCCATAGCATCATCTAAAGCTCCTGCTTTGTATCCAGTTCGATCAATTCGATGAATGTGTTGAATATTCAAGCCTGTAGCCGCTAATTCAGCCACTTTAGCTGCAATAATATCTTTGGTTTCATCTGTTGAATCATCCAAAACTTGAATTTGAAATTTATCTCTCGGATAATCAAAGGCTGCGGCAGTTTCGATAATTCGCTCTGCTACATACATTTCGTTATACATCGGAAGTTGAATTGTTACTTTTGGAGCATTTTTAGAATCAAATAGTGGGATTTCCTCTAATTTTCTTTTTTTATGGTTTCTCACATAAGCGATTGAAAGTGTCATTTGAATACAGCTGTAGTAGAAAATCAGAATTAAACAGGCAGTATAAATTCCCAATATTATTTTCGCAAGCAAATGAGACCAATAATGTTCTTGAACATACTTTTTACCTGATTTTAGTGTGATTGAGCGATCTCCCCAGTTGAATAGCCAGGAAACCTTCAAATTCACTTTAAATGGCTCAGAAAAAGTAAAGTTTTTCAAGTGATCTTTATTTGTTTCAAAAGCAAAAGATTCTGCTCGGTAATCTCTATCTATAATGCTTAGGGTACATTTTCCAAGTGGAACCTTGTAAAAATAAAAATTGCCTTCCTCATCAGTTTCAGTGCTGTAAATTTTCCCTGTTACCAGCGACTTTAAATTTATTTCTACTTCCTCAGCATCATTTTTAGTTCTAAAATCAGCTAACTGACCTTTAATAACTTTGCATATATCATTAGAGGGAAGGCTATCTGTTTTAGCAGATATTTCAGCGATAAAAAGCGATAAAAAGCAAGAAAAAATAATTTTGTGGAAGTAAATATTCATCAAACTAAAAAATTAAAAAAGCAAATATAAATTTATTCTTTCATTAAAGTCATTTCATCTACAATGTGTTTTGCACCAGAATATTTATCCATGACCCAAAGAACATATCGAATATCAACAACAACATTGCGGCAGCGTTTAGCATCAAACATGTAATCGCTCATAGTGCTTTCCCAAGTGCGGTCAAAATTTAAGCCCATCAAATACCCATTTTCATCTAAAACGGGGGAACCTGAATTCCCTCCAGTTGTATGATTTGAACCTGTAAAACAAACCCATAACTCTCCATTTTGAGCATAAGGTCCAAAATCTTTTGTTTTGTGTAACTCCAACATTTTTGGTAGTAATTCAAAATCTGGATTTCCAGTATTGTATTTTGTGACAATTCCATCCAACGTAGTGTGCTCTGTATACATCATGCCATCTGTTGGAGCAGAACCTTCTAGTTTTCCATAAGAAATTCTTAGGGTGCTGTTTGCATCTGGCCAATGCTTTGCATCTGGAAACATTATAAGTTTTCCTTCTACATAAACTTGTAAAAGTGCTGTCATCTCAGCAGAAAAAAGCAGAAAAGCAGGTACGATATTATTTTTAAAATTGCTAATATATTTTGTATAGTGCTCAAATCCTTTATCTTTTTGAAGTTTTTTCATGCTGTTATCGCTAAATTTATCTAAAAAGAGAAGGAATCGATCTTTGCTAGTAAAAATTGATTTAGTATAAATAACTTCTGTTAAATTATCGCAATAAGACTTTCGCCAATTTTCAGTAATAGAATATGGAAGTTCTTTTGTAAGTTCTTTCCATGCAAAAGTCTGATTAAAATATTCGAGTGTCATCAGACGAAAAATCTTTTTGTCTACTTGTTCATCATAATTTTTAAAAAAACCTTCCCCACTGATTTTTAATTTATCTATTACTGCCTTCAATTCACCTTTTTCCTTGTATTTAGAATAATTTGAGATTAAATCATTCATTCCTCGCGCCAATTTAAAGTATTCTGGTCCGTATGAAAAATATTCCGCTCCCATCGCATATTGAAATTCGAGGTCAGATTTTTGGGCGACTAACTCATTCATTTTTTCAACTAATGAGCCATATTTAGTGTTCCATTCGCGATTACTTTTGGCGCGATTCGTGTATTCTTTTTCCTGTTTTATTTTAATAGAAACTGCACCTAATTGTTTTAAGCCATCAATTTGCCCGATCCATTTTTTCCAGGCGTTTGCAATACTTGCCTGTTTTGCTGAATATTGTATCCTCACTAAATCTGAATTTTTCATTCCGGCATCAATTACACTTAAAGAAAGATCCCGCATTTTGATCCTTGCTGGTCGTTCTTTTTCGATAATAAATTTCAAATAAGATGAAACCACATGCTGTTCTGTCTGCCCTGGAAATCCATATACCATCGTGAAATCACCAGCTTTTCTATCTTTAAAAGAAATAGGAAGAAAATGTAAAGGTGTGTATGGTTTATTATCTTTTGAATACGCAGCTGGCTTATTATCTTTTCCAACATAAACTCTAAAAACTGAAAAATCTCCAGTATGACGAGGCCAGACCCAATTATCAGTGTCGCCACCAAATTTTCCGATTGAATTAGGCGGCGACCCAACAAAACGGACATCTAAAAAAACTTCTTTTACCATTAAATAATAATCATTTCCGTAGTTAAATGCCTTTATTTCTGCTTCATAGTGTGTTCCAGTAACTGCTAATGCAACTAATTTTTTGATATTTTCTTGGATCTTTACAAGATCGTTTTTAGAGCTTGTTCCGCTAAATACTGCTTGACTAACATCTTCAATTCGAACAATTCTTAAAGCTGTTAAACCAGGATTTGTCAATTCTTCATTTTTTGTTTTCGCCCAAAAACCATACTTCAGGTAATCATTTTCTAAAGAAGAATGAGTTTGAATTTGTGAATAGCCGCAATGGTGATTTGTCAATAATAATCCTTGATTGGAAACCAACTCGGCAGTACATCCACCACCAAATTGTAAAATTGCATCTTTGATAGAAGTGCTGTTAACACTATAAATATCGGCGGCAGATAGTTTCATACCTTTCGCTTTCATATCTGATTCAAAGGCAGCAATTAAAGATGGAATAAGCATACCCTCTTCTGCTCTTAAAGGAAGAGTACTTAAATATAAGAAGAGAAATGTAAATTTGAAAAGCTTTAAAGTCATAAGCGCTTGAAATAGTCCTCTAAAATAATTCTTTCTTTTCAATTAAAAGGATTTTGTTCTTAAAACAAGTCTATTTATTAA
>JBILAB010000202.1:0-3376 GCA_044354455.1 Crocinitomicaceae bacterium
CAAGTCTATGTGCTTTATTGGAGCTTGCTAAAATCACTAAATTTGGAATGGTTCATTCATTTCATGACATTCTAAAAAACACAGATGTTGTTTCTCAATTCCAAAAAAATGTGCCAATTACGAATTACGAAGAATTTTATGATAAATGGTTAAAACAAACTCTGCAAGGGGCTAAAAATCATACATGGAAGGGAAAAATAAAATATTTTGCGCTATCATCTGGCACAACAGGTTCACCAAGTAAACGGCTCCCAATTAGCATAGAAATGATCCGCTCTTTCCAAAAAACCAGCATTAATCAGCTTACACTTTTACATGAATTAAATTTACCGGAGTCTTTTTTTAGTGCAAGTGTTTTGACTGTTGGTGGCTCAATTGAACTAAGTAAAAAAGATAAGCATATTGAAGGAGATTTGAGTGGAATTCTAAAAAAACATACAACTTTGCTTGCTACCCCATTTACAAAACCAGGCAATAGAATTAGTAGGATAAAGAATTGGGATGACAAAATTAAAGCGATTATTGAAAAAGCACCAAAATGGAATATTGGAATTATAGCGGGTATTCCTAGTTGGTGTATCTTATTAATGGAGGAGATTGTGGAACACTATCAACTTACTTCTATTCATGATATTTGGCCAAATTTATCGATTTATGTCCATGGTGGTGTATTTATGGATCCCTATATTTCCCGCTTAAATAAGCTAACAAAGTCAAATGTTATTTTGATGAATACCTATTTGGCAAGTGAAGGATATTTTGCTTATCAAGAGAATCCGAGAAGCAATGGAATGAAATTACTATTAAGCAACGGCATCTTTTATGAGTTTATTCCTTTTAACTCAACGTATTTTGATGAAAACGGAGAATTGTTAAATAAGCATAATGCTTACACAATTAATGAAGTTCAAAAAGATGTAGATTATGCTTTGGTTATTTCTACAAACGCTGGTTTGTGGCGCTATTTAATTGGAGACTTAGTGCGCTTTGAAAATATTTTAAAAAGAGAAATTAAAATTACCGGTAGAATTAAGCAATTTTTAAGTTTATGTGGTGAACACCTTTCCTTGGATAATATTTATCAAGCGCTCTTATCGCTTTCAGATTCTTTCCAAATCTCTATTTCTGAATTTACCATTTATGCTGACATCGAAAATCAATGTCATCATTGGTATTTAGGAATTGATGAAGAAGTAAATCAAATTGAATTGCTGCTGGCCTTAGATAAAAACTTAAGTAGTTTAAACGATGATTATGCTTATGTAAGAAAATACAATTTAAATACTCCAATTATTAGCATAATCAAAACATCAAAATTTCATGAATTTCTAGCTTATCAAGGAAAAAAAGGCTCACAAAATAAAATGCCTCGCGTTTTAAATGAGCAGCAAAAAGTTGCTTGGATAACTTTTATTAACGAATAAGAGTAATATACCCACTTAATGTTTCTGATTTCCCTGTTGAATAGTATACATCTACAAAATAGGCATAAACTCCGTTATTACATTTTTGCCCCTTATAGCTACCATCCCACTGAAACTTTTTATCTTCGCTTTCAAAGATTATCTTTCCCCATCGATCAATGATTTTAAAATCAATTTTAGCGATATCTTGCCCGGCAATTATTTGATATACATTGTTCTCGCTAAATCCAGAGTTATTGGGTGAAAAAGCTGTAGGAATATGAATGCCAATTATACAATTAACTGAGTTAATGTTTGGCCTACATGGGTCGCATGGATCTGACCCAAGATCTACCTCATCACCATCTGATATGCCATCACCATCAGTATCAAATAAAGAAGGAGTTGTACATAAAAAACTCTCTTCATAATCTGTTAAACCGTCATTATCTTTCATCTGCTTGACAATCAATAACAACTAAATTTAACACTTGTAAAACACAATTTATTGTCGTTCCGTTGAAAATACCACTTGCGTTGTACGTTTGCCCATTATTTAACCAAGTATAATTATCACATTCACTTATTGAGGAAGTAAAAGAAGAATTTGGAGTTATATTTAAATTTAAGACTTGAGTTATACAGTTGCTTGTTGTTTCGTTGAAGACACCACTTGATGTATAGGTTTGCCCGTTATTTGTCCAAGTATAATTATCACATTCTGTAATTGTTGTTGTATTTGTTATTTGAGTAACTACCCACGCACATATTGTTGTATTGAAGGTTGTAGTTTGTCAACATGATAGACCTGTTGGTTGCACTGCTTGTGAACCACTATCAACCCAAGCACATGTTGCTGTATTGAAGGCTGCTATTTCCTAGCATGCAAGATTTGAAGGTGCAACTTCTGCATTTAACATCACTGATAGAGTTGATGTTGATGTATAGTTTAAGGTAACTCCTAAATTTGCTACAGGATAGGAAGCAACTTATGATGTAGCACCATATGGATATGAGTTAACTGCAGATATTGTCTTACCACCAGTATTTGTAGGCTGCAACCACAATAGTGCATTGCTACCCTGAGTCCATGAGTTTGAGTTCGTAACTTAATACCTTTCTAATCTATAGTTCCAACAGAAATATCTATAGAGTTGTTTATAGTTAAAGGGCTTGATGTAATTCTAAGATGCCCTTCTGTTACAGAATTCACTGTATTAACTAAATTACTAATAGCAGGAGTCTATGTCCCAAACATATATGCAAAGGTTAATGTTCCTCCATTTAAAATAGAAAGATTGTAGTTAATGCCAACAGACAAACCAGATAATCTAACACCGTTGGAAGGTGAATCAACAGAAAACATAACATCAAATTCTATTGTTTTACAAGTGGAGGTAGGATTCTCAAGCCAAATTGTGTAGTGAAGAGACTGAGCTAAACCATAAAATGAAAAAATAAAGGTAGAAAAAATAGTCCCTACTATATTCTATATTTATTAAATTTTCAATTACTTTTTCATGTTTGAGACTATAATTTATAAAACTTAAGTGGATTTAACAGTCCAAATTTCAAATAATAAATTCCAGTATTAAGCTCTGAAACTGATATCTCTTGAGAAATGTTTCCTAAAAATCCTTTTTTAACAATTGCTCCAAAATTATCTATAATTATATAATCCTGTTTATCGTACCCATTCAAATAAACATAAAGAATGTCTGAAACTGGATTTGGGTATATTGAAAGGTTATTAGTTAAATCTTCAGATATACTATTTGTCAATGCTAAATTTAAAATTTCAAGAACGCAATTGATAGAGTCTAAAAATTCATAAGTTCCAGAAGATGTATAAGTTTGACCATTTACCATCCATGTGTATGAATCTAAAGTATCTATATTTACTATATTTTCTTGTAGTTCTCCACTTATATCCCAAGAACAAGATGTTGAATTAAAGACTGCTGTTTGCCAAC
>JBILAB010000203.1:0-3374 GCA_044354455.1 Crocinitomicaceae bacterium
TTTCTGGTGGTGTTACAGGAATAATTCTTGCAGATTCTGCTCTAGATATCGCGTTACATGATACGTATTTTGTGGTTGCACATTTTCATATTGTAATGGGAATGTCTGCAGTATTTGGAATGTTTGCGGGTGTTTATCATTGGTTCCCGAAAATGTTTGGAAGAATGATGAATACACGTTTAGGATATGTGCATTTTTGGATAACAATTATTGGTGCCTACGGCGTATTTTTCCCAATGCATTTCGTTGGTTTAGCTGGAGCACCTCGACGATATTATGATTCTACCGTTTACAATGAATTTGATCAAGATACTTTTGCAATGATTATGGACTTAAATGTAGTCATTACAATTTTTGCAATTTTTACAGCCCTTGGACAGTTATTATTCTTATTTAATTTTTTCTATAGTATTTATCGTGGTCCCGTAGCTCCAAAAAACCCTTGGGATTCGAATACTTTAGAATGGACAACACCAGTAGAACATCTTCATGGAAATTGGCCAGGCGCTTTACCAGAAGTTCATCGTTGGCCTTATGATTATTCAAAACCAGGGTCAGATGTTGATTTTATTCCCCAAAATGTACCTTTAGCAAAAGGGGAAGAAGAACATTAATAAAAATTAATTTTCTGAAATCCCTTTTGCTTTGCGATAGGGATTTTTTTATTTTCAGTAATTAAGCTCGCTTTCTACAATTTGAAGTTCTTCGTAAAAACTTTCGCCAAAAGCCCGAATTAAAGGTTCTTTTAAAAAACGGTAAACGGGAACATCTAATTTACTTCCGCAGGCGCATGCTGGCTCACATATTTTCCATTCCTCAAAATTAAGCGCTTTATAATCGTCAAATTCCTTAACGCGAATTGGATATAAATGACAGGATATTGGTTTATTGAATGGAATCACACCTTCTCGAAAGGCTTTCTCTATTGAGCATTTTGCAGTTTTTGAGGAATCAAAATAAACAAAAGCACATTCTTTATTATTTACCAAGTTTGTTGCTGGTACTTGCTCTGCATCCAAATAATAAACCCCATTTTTTTCTACCGCTTCAATTCCTTTTACTTCCATAAACGGTTTTATTGCCTCGAAATGTTTTTCTATCTGTGTTGCTTCTTCGAGCTTTAGTGGAGCCCCTCCATCTCCCTCAATACAGCAAGCTCCTTTGCAAGCACTTAGGTCACAAATAAATTTCTTTGAGAATATTTCTGTTGATATTATTTTATCGTCTATTTCAATTAACATCTTGTAAAGTTAGCATTAGATTTACTAGAATTGAGTATTTACAATCACACCAGTAAAATATTTTAATGTTAACAATCAAGAATTCATTTGAAGTGAGAACTATTTAGTGAATATTAGCGAACACTATTAGGCCTTGAATTTAATGGTTTTCGCTACTGAAATGAAACTGTTAATTTTTAAAATTTCTGCAAGAACATTTTTGAAAAATTTCAGTTTCAGAAAGGAGTTTAAATTGTTCGCGACGAGTTGTAAGTAATTCTAAAATAATGATTTGCGAACAAAATAGAAATTCAGAGCCTTGACTTTTTTGTTTCTTTTTTTGTCAAGAAAAAAAGAAAGGAAAATAGAATAATTTCTCAAATTGAGATTATTGTTCGCGTTATGAATTTGATTAGGATTTTGCTTGATGGTAAGAAAGTGTAAACTCAATACTAGAATTAATAAATGTAACGAAAGGTTAAATTTATTCTTGGATCATTAACTTTTTTAGTCTTTGCAATTTGGTGTTTCCAATAGTGTTGAATAGCACCTTTCATAACTAATAAACTACCATGAGTTAAATTATAACTTATTTTTTCCTTTGTTAAGTTGTGCTTTAAATCAAAGCGCCGTGTTGCACCTAGACTCAAAGATGCAATTATTGGATTTTTTCCTAATGCTAATTCATTGTCTGCATGCCATCCATTTGAATCTTGACCATTTCTGTAAAGATTAGCTAGAACACAGTTAAATTTTTCTCCACAAATTTTTTCTATTTGCTCTTTTAATACAAGTAGTTCTTTTGTAAAATCATGGGTTTGCAAGTCAACCCCAGAATAGGAATAAATACGTTTTTCACTTGCAAAAAAAGCTTCGAGTCTGGGAATAGAGTGGGTTTTACCGAAAAGTTTTATTGTTCCTTGATGAAATGGTAAGCTTGATATAAAATCTTCGAAAAGTGCGTCCGCCTGAAGTTTATCTAAAAAAAGATCAGCATACATAATTTCTCCGTTTTGCACTTTAGTCGTAGTCATAAATATTTTTTGAATTCTATATAGATATTAACATTTTTAATAGTGTAAAGTTCTGAAATAGCTAGTTTGCTTTCAATTAAATTTAGTGCTTAAAATTAGATATTGAAGCATTATTAGGATTATTCAAATAAAAAACTGTATATTTGTACCACTATTGTGAATGGTTAAATGAGAGGGGACGAAAGTCCCCTCTTTTATTGAGAAATGATAAAGAAAGACCTTATAACGAAATTGATTGACGAGCGCATTGCAGAATTAAACAATGGCTTGTATGTTGTTGAGTTAACAATTTCTCCTTCAAATGTTATTCGAGTTGAACTTGATAAGGTTTCTGGAGGAGTAACTGTTACCGATTGTATGTCGGTTTCTAGAAATGTTGAGCATAATTTAGACCGAGAAGAGCAAGATTTTGAATTACATGTTTCTTCTGCGGGCTTAGATAAGTCACTTCGCCATATAAAACAATACATAAAAAATATTGGTCGCGAATTGGATGTGGTACTACAAAATGGATCTAAGTTTTGTGGTGAAATCGTTGAAGTAACTGAAAATACAGTTATTCTATGCCATCGAGAAATGAAAAAATTAGAAGTAAAAAAAAAGAAAGAATTAGTTGAGGAGAAATATGACCTCGCTTTTTCAGATATAAAAGAAGCAAAAATTGTAATATCCTTTAAATGATTATTTATGAATAGTGTGGAACTAACAGACTCTTTCTTAGAGTTTAAGGAATTAAAAAACATTGATAAACAAACTATGCAACATGTCTTGGAAGACGTTTTCCGTGCTATGTTGAAGAAAAAATTCAATACTGATGAACACATCGATATCATTGTAAATATTGATAAAGGTGATGTTCAGATTTTTTTGAACAAAGAAATTGTTGACGATGGTGAAGTAGAAGATATAAATACTGAAATTGCATACAGCGATGCCATTAAAATATCTCCTGACTTCGAAATAGGTGAAGAAGTAACAGAAGAATTTAAGTTTGGAGATTTTGGTCGAAGAAATGTTCTTTCACTGCGTCAAAATTTGATTTCTAGAATTCTAGAATTAGAAAAAGATCATTTATATAAAATATACAAAGAGCGCATTGGTGAAATTGTAACTGGAGAAG
>JBILAB010000044.1:0-12305 GCA_044354455.1 Crocinitomicaceae bacterium
TTGCAATAAAGCGGCTTCCAATTTGAACAGCATCAGCACCTAAATTCATTGCTGCAAGCATTCCTTTTCCAGATCCAATGCCTCCGGCTGCAATTAGTGGTAATGAAATAGCGTCAGCAATTAATGGTATCAAACAAAAAGTTGTTGTTTCATCGCGACCATTGTGTCCACCTGCCTCAAACCCTTCTGCAACAATAGCATCAACACCAGCATCTTGTGCTTTAAGTGCAAATTTTAAACTTGAAACGACATGTACAACTTTAATTCCCTTGTCTTTTAAGTGTTTTGTCCATGTACTAGGATTTCCAGCTGAGGTAAAAACAATTGGAACTTTGTACTTTATAATTGTTTCAATGTGTTTTTCGCTATCGGGATATAGAAGTGGAAGATTCACTGCAAATGGCTTACTTGTTGCAGCTTGACATTTTATAATTTGCTGCTCAAGAATCTCAGGATACATCGAGCCAGAACCAATAATCCCCAAACCTCCAGCGTTTGAAACAGCAGAAGCTAATTCCCATCCTGAACACCAAATCATTCCCGCTTGAATAAGAGGAAATTCTATTTTAAACAAGTTACAGATTCTATTCTGATTCATTTTTTAAATTCCTAGTTGCGAATTTAAGTAAATACTCTAATTCTCAAGATATAATCTCGAAGTAGTTTACGATTCTTTTTATTATTGATAAATTAACTAATTTAGCTACAAATTTTCTATTGAATGAAAGTCCTCGGAATTTGTCTGTTTTTCTTTGTGGTGAGTCTTGGTTTGCAAGCACAATCATCTACTGAAATACTTTCAAAAAATAAAGGGCAATTATTGCTTGAAAATAAAGGTCAATGGCCAGAGGGAGTTTTATTTCGCTCAAACATGCCGGGAGGAAAACTTTGGGTGCAGCAGCACAAACTTATTTTCCATCTTCAAGATTATTCGACAATGCACAAGTTACATGCAATGGCTGAACCTAATTATAAAGGGCAAGATGTAAGTCAAACGCTCGTTCATCTAAATTTTAGAGGTTCTAATGAAGTAATTAACATTGAAAAAAAAGATCCTTCAAGCAGTTATTTTAATTTTTTTAAAGGAAATGACCAAAAAAAATGGACATCTGAGGTTCATTCTTATTCTGAAGCAATTTTAAAGAATTTCTATCAGGGAATTGATTTTAAAATTTCAGGGATAAATAATGAGGTTAAATATGAATTTATAGTTCAGAAAAATAGCGATCCATCTCAAATTATTCTTGATTATAGCGGTCAGAAAAAGATTCAGATCGACAATAAGGGAAATTTGATTTTAGAGACTGATTTAGGTAAAGTAATTGAGGATAAACCTGTAGCTTATCAGTTAATAAATGGACAACGGAAAGAAGTGAAATGTCGCTTTATTTTAAAAGACAATGAAGTCCGTTTTGACTTTGGAAATTACGACCCTAACTCTACATTAATTATTGATCCTATTTTAGTTTTTGCAACATATAATGGTGCAAATTCTGATAATTTTGGAATGACTGCTACCTACGGAAATGATGGAACCGCATATACCGCAGGAACAATTTATGGAAATGATTATCCCGCTCCTGATGTTTTGGCGTATGATATTCAATCAAATTTTGTGGCAGGTGCAATCGGATACGGTATTTCAGATGTATTCGTTTCTAAATATTCTTCCGATGGAAGCGCAATGCTGTGGGGAACATTTATTGGTGGTGGAGATAATACTCAAGGAACTGAAACAGTTCACAGTTTAATTTGTGATCAGAATAACAATGTTTTTTTGATGGGCGCAACATCAAGTTCAGATTTCCCTACAACAAGTAATTCTTTTCAACAGTTACATTCAGGAGGAACTGCGGCACAGTTTACATATAACGGCATCACTTTTTCTAACCAAGGCACCGATATTTATGTTTCGAAAATTAGTGCTAATGGACATAATCTATTAAATTCAACATTTGTTGGAGGTAGTGGAAATGACGGTGTAAATTACAATCCTCTTTCTTTGCCCTATAATTCAGTTGCTGCATATTCTGCTTTATCTTCTAATTATGGAGATCAGTTTAGAGGAGAAATAATGTTGGATGAAAATAATAATATTCTAATTGCATCTTCTTCTCGTTCAACTGACTTTCCTATCGTCAATGCTTTTCAAAGTGCAAATGCCGGAGGGCAGGATGGAATAGTTTTTAAATTAGCTTCAAATTTCCAATCCTTATTGTTTTCAACTTATTATGGTGGTTCTTCAGATGATGCGTGTTATTCTGTTAAAATTGATACGGCAAATCAAATTGTTTTTTCAGGGGGAACCCAATCTACTGATTTACCAGGAACTGTTGGAGCTTATTCACCAACCTATAATGGTGGAATAACAGATGGATTTGTAGTTAAATTAAATTCTACTGGTTTAGGAATTCAACAAGCAACTTATCTAGGAAAAAATAATTACGACCAAGCTTTTTTTGTTGAAATTGATAAAAACAATAATATTTATGTTTTAGGTCAATCAGTTGGAGGAACTTTTCCTGTTGTTAATGCTACTTTTTCAAATCCGAATAGTAGTAACTTTATAATTGAGTTAAATTCAAATTTAACAAGCAATATTGCGTCTACGGTATTTGGTAATGGTTCGACATCAATTCATATTTCACCTTCTGCTTTTCTTGTTGATATTTGTGGTAATATCTATGTTTCTGGATGGGGAGCTAATATTCTTCAAGGCACACCATTAATTGGGATGCCAGTAACACCAGATGCTTTTCAAGGAACTCCTCCAAATGGTTTTGATTTTTATCTTATTGTTATAAAAAGAGATTTTCAAGGGCTTTTATACGGATCCTACTTGGGCGGCAGTCAAGCACAAGAACATGTAGACGGCGGCACCTCTCGTTTCGATAAAAATGGTATTGTTTATCAATCTGTTTGCGGTGGTTGTGGTGGTTACAGCGATTTTCCAACTACTCCAGGAGCGTGGTCAGCGGCAAATAACAGTACTAATTGTAATAACATTGTCTTTAAATTTAGTACAGATGTAATTCCACTAGCGAATTTTATAGCTAGTTCCACATCATCTTGCGAGGATATCCCGATAACTTTTCAAAATAATTCTACTGAAAACGATACGTATTTATGGGATTTTGGAAATAATAACTTTGACTCCACAACATTTTCGCCAAGTTACACCTATTCAATTCCTGGAGTTTATACTGTATTTTTATACGTAACAGATAATGATTGCGACATTACAGATACTGCTCAGATTACAATTACTATCTACGAGAACATTCAATTAAATTTAATCGATGCAATTGACCTATGTTCTCCAGTTCCAATTAACTTAACTTCTTACACAAATGGAACAGCAAGTAATTTTATTTGGTCCACAAATTCTCTTTTTTCAGATACCTTAAATTTTGATTTTTCTGATTCTCTTTTTGTATTAAATGATCCGCAAGCTGGTTATTATTATGTTCAAGTTTCAAATTCTGAATGCGCGCTAATTGACAGTGTCTTACTTTCTTTCACTAGTTCCGATTTAATATTAAATGGTGGAAATAATTTATGCTTGGGTGATCAAACAACATTGACGGCAACAAATACAAATCCTTCAACATCCTTTAATTATGTTTGGACACCAATAACTGGAATCATTGGTTCAAATACCTCAAGTTCGATTGTTGTTCAACCTCTTTTTTCACAGTATTATTATCTATCTGCAGCATCTTCCAATGGCTGTTTTGTAGAAGATTCTATTTTTATTTTAGTTTCTGTTATTAATCCTTCATCAGTACTTGCAAGTGCATCGGAATATATTGTCGTTCCGGGTGCAACAGTTGTTTTAAGTGGTTTACCGAATAGTCTTCCAAATTATTCTTGGTCGCCAACTACGGGTTTATCATCACCCAACTCGCAGGAAACAAATGCTCTTATTCAAGAAAATACTATTTTCACATTAACTGTTTCGGATGGTATTTGCACTCGTTCAGATACTGTACAAATTAAGGTGTATGAAATTATATGCGAAGAACCCTATGTCTTTATTCCAAATGCTTTTTCTCCAAATGGTGACGATAACAATGATGTTTTATTTGTTCGTGGAATTTTTATTGAAAAAATGATTTTTAGGATTTTTGATCGTTGGGGAGAATTGGTATTTGAGTCAGAAAATCCACAAATTGGATGGGATGGAACTTTTAGAGGTAAAAAATTAGATCCAGATGTTTATGATTTCTATCTGGATGTTACTTGTTACAATGGGTTAAAATCAATTACAAAAGGAAATGTCACATTAATGAAATAAAAATTATGAAAAAGATTATTACAGCAAAGTCAGAGAAATTTTTAGAGAAATACCTTAATAACTCAAGTCCTACAGGATTTGAATCAGAAGGACAAAAATTATGGTTAGAATATATTAAACCTTTTGTAGACGATTATTTTACAGATAATTATGGTTCAGTAGCAGGGATAATTAATCCTGGAAAAGATTACCGAGTTGTAATAGAAGCGCATGCTGATGAGATTTCTTGGTTTGTCCACTACATTACAAAAGATGGCTTTATCTACCTCAAGCGAAATGGTGGCTCTGACCATATGATTGCACCGTCAAAACGTGTTAATATCTATACGGAAAAAGGAATTGTTAAGGCTGTTTTTGGTTGGCCAGCAATTCATACGAGACAGCAAAAAGAAGAAACGCCAAGTATGAAGAATATCTCTCTAGACTGCGGTTGTGCAAGCAAAAAAGAAGTGGAGGATTTAGGAGTTCATGTTGGTTGCGTAGCGACATTTGAAGATGAGTTTATGCTTCTTAATAAAAACAAATACGTTGGTAGAGCATTGGACAATAGAGTAGGTGGATTCATGATTGCTGAAGTTGCCCGTATGTTAAAAGAAGAAAAAATTACACTTCCTTTTACCTTGTATGTTGTAAATGCTGTACAAGAAGAAATTGGACTTAGAGGTGCAGAAATGATTGCTCACAGAATTAAACCTCATCTTGCCTTGGTTACAGATGTTTGTCATGACACAAGTACGCCAATGGTTGATAAAATAGAAAATGGAGATCAGAAGTCAGGAGATGGCCCCGTATTGACGTATGGTCCAGCTGTGCAGACAAATTTTTTAAAGCAAATTATTTCAGTTGCACAAAAAAATAAGATTCCTTTTCAGCGAGCTGCAGTATCTCGTTCTACAGGGACTGATACCGATGCTTTTGCTTATTCAAATGAAGGTGTGCCAAGCGCATTAATTTCTTTACCTTTAAGATACATGCATACAACCGTTGAAATGGTTCAAAAAGAAGATGTTGAGAATTGTATTCGCCTAATTTATGAAACGCTAAAAACAATTCAAGACGGACAAGATTTTAGGTATATCAAATAAATATCATTATTTTATTTTTTATTCGCTAAGACAAGATTATACTTTGATCTTCTACCAAAATTTTATCTCCTTTGATCAATTTCGCTCGTCTTCGCGTCTCAATTGAACCATTTCGATAAACGATTCCAGAATCTACAATATGCTTAGCATGTCCTCCTGTTTGAGCTATTCCCAGAGCTTTTAGCAAAGCCATAAGTTCAATGTATTCTCCTTCGATTTTAAAATGTGTATTCATTTTCCTTGAAGTTCCAGTGCTTTTAGGGTATTAATCATAAGCGATGCAATTGTCATTGGTCCTATTCCTCCGGGAACGGGTGTGATAAAACTACATTTTTCAGCCACTTCATCAAATTTAACATCACCGCATAAGCGCCAACCTCTTTCTCTAGAAGAATCTTCAACACGTGTAGTGCCAACGTCAATAACTACAGCTCCTTCTTTTACCATCTCTTTTGTAATAAACTCAGGTTTTCCAATAGCTGCGATTAATATATCCGCATTTTGACAAATTTCTGTTAGATTTTTTGTTTTTGAATGCGCCAAAGTTACAGTACAATTCCCAGGATTTGAATTCCGAGCTAACATAATCGAAAGCGGCATTCCAACGATGTTACTTCTTCCAATAACCACACAATTTTTCCCTTCAGTTTGGATATTATTTCGAGATAATAGTTCGATAATTCCAGCGGGAGTTGCGGGCAAGAAGCTCGGAATATTGAGCATCATATTTCCAAGATTTTGAGGATGAAATCCATCAATATCTTTTTTAGGATCAATTGCTTGCGTTATTTTTAGTTCGTTAATATGACTTGGTAAAGGAAGTTGAACGATAAACCCGTCAATATCTTTATTACTGTTCAGTTCTAGAATTTTTTTTAATAAATCTTCCTCACTTATTGATTCATCATAGGAAATAAGGGTGCTTTCAAAGCCAATTTCTTCGCATGCGGCAACTTTTGCATTTACATAGGAAATAGACCCACCATTCTGCCCAACAATTATTGCAGTTAAATGAGGAACTTTTTTGACTCCTAACTTGCGTAGGCGAACAATTTCTCTTAACTCTGAGCGAATTTCAGCTGCGCAAGATTTCCCATCAAGTAGTTGCATATAAATGTTTTTACAAAGATAGAAAGAAGTTATTTGTATTGACCTAAAAGAACTTATCTTTGTGTAAATTGTATTACTATTATTGAGCAGAATTAATTTAAATGTTTCTATATGAAAAAGTTTTTATTTACATATTTAATACTCTCTGTCCAATACTTCATTGCTCAATCAGAGATTACTTCTCAAGAATTAGGGATTGAAGGTTATTTTGGCGTATCTAATCAGGGTGGATCTTTTGGAATTGGGCCAAAATTTGGTTTTATTTTGAATGAAAACATTGCAATTGGCCCGTCTTTTAGAATTCAACGAAATTGGTCAAATTTGCTTGGTAATTCTTTTTCTCAAACTGTATATGGAGGTGGTGCTTTTGCACATATTCGATATAAATCAAAAGGAAAAAGTACTGTTTTTGGCGCAGTCGAATTTGAATATTTAAGAAGTCCTTTTGTAGACATAAATTTTCAAAATGTTACTGCAAAGAAATGGGCGCCAACTTTATTTATTGGTGGTGGTTTTTTAGTTCGAGTAAATAAGGTCGTTGGAATTAATGCAGGAATTCTTTACGATGTTATCAATGCTGATAATAGTCCTTTCCGAAGTTCATACTTTTTCAAACAAAAAAACCAAGCCGGCGTGATTACAAAAATTTATCCTCTTATTTATCGCTTAACATTCCTTTTTAAATTAAAATAGTTATATGAAAATCGGAATGGTGCTTTACCCAACATTCGGTGGGAGCGGTGTAGTTGGAACAGAATTAGGAAAAGCATTGGCCCTAAAAGGTCATGAGATTCATTTTATTACGTATTCACAACCTGTTAGACTTGGAAGTTTCCGAGAGAATATTTTTTACCACGAGGTTGTTGTTTCTGATTACCCACTTTTTGAATTCCAACCTTATGAAACGGAGTTAGCAAGTAAAATGGTAGATGTGGTCCGTTTTGAAAAACTGGATATTTTACATGTTCATTATGCAATCCCTCATGCATCAGCTGCTTTTATGGCAAAGCAAATTTTAAAATCTCAAGGGATTAATATTCCATTTGTTACAACACTCCATGGAACAGATATTACCTTAGTGGGTCGAGATCCTTCATTTGAACCAGTAATTACATTTTGTATAAATGAATCAGATGCTGTCACTGCTGTTTCTGAAAGTTTAAAAGCAGCAACTTTTGAGCATTTTAAGATAACGAGAGACATTCATGTTATTTCAAATTTTGTTGCTCCTGAGACTGAAAAATCAGTTTATTCAGAACACATGCGTCTAAAATATGCTTCAGATGGAGAGCGCATTGTTTGTCATATTTCAAATTTTAGAAAGGTCAAGCGTGTTGATGATGTTGTCCGTGTTTTTGCCCTGCTTAATAAAGCTATTCCTTCAAAGTTGATTCTAGTTGGTGACGGTCCAGAACGATATTTGTGCGAGCGTTTATGCCGCGAATTCAATCTGTGCGACAAGGTTATTTTCTTAGGAAAAGTTAGAGATACAACTCATGTACTTGAAATTGCAGATGTTTTCCTTTTACCATCGGAAACAGAGAGTTTTGGACTTGCTGCTTTAGAAGCAATGGCAGTTGGAGTTCCTGTTATATCTTCAAATACCGGAGGAATTCCAGAAGTAAATATTCATGGTTATTCTGGATATTTATCAAATGTTGGTGATGTTGAAGATATGGCTAAAAATATGATTCATTTACTTCATCCTGATAATTTACCAACCTTTAAAATCAATTCAAAAGAACGTTCCAAGGAATTTAGTTTGGAGAAAATACTACCTCTTTACGAGGAAATTTATCGTAACTTAGTTACGCGTAACTAAAAATTCTTTGATGCCTAGTCAAAAACAATTGGATGATTGGTTTTACAAACGAAAAACACACAAACAAAGTTTGTCAGCTGCTTTGCTCTTTCCTGCACTAATTAGCGGAAATCGTGGAGCTTTAAGTTCTGCTATAACTTTAGTAGAAAGTCAGGTTTCAGAGGATAGGAAAGAAGCTAATAAATTAATTAAAAGTTGTTCGGACATCAATAAGAAATCCTGGAGAATTGGAATAACAGGTGTTCCAGGGGTTGGAAAAAGTACTTTTATTGAGGCTTTTGGAAAAATAATTTTAGAAAAAGGATTGAAATTGGCTGTTTTGGCAATTGATCCCTCTTCGAATGTTTCTGGCGGAAGTATATTAGGAGATAAAACTCGAATGCCTTGGCTCTCACAACAAGATAATGTATTTATTCGACCAAGTGCAACGCGAAATAATTTGGGTGGAGTTGCTCTCAATACACGAGAGGCAATTTTACTTTGTGAAGCTGCTGGCTTTGATATTATTTTTATTGAAACAGTTGGAGTTGGTCAATCTGAAACTGTAGTTCATTCAATGGTTGATTTCTTTTTACTTTTAATGTTGTCAGGAGCTGGTGACGAACTTCAAGGAATTAAAAGAGGGATAATGGAAATGGCTGATCTTTTAGTTATAACAAAAGCTGATGGAGATAATTTGCAAAATGCCAAAAATGCTAGAAGTCAATATGCAAATGCTTTACATTTATTTCCAAGTAAGCCAAGTACTTGGACTTCAAAAGCATTAATTTCTAGTAGTTTGTCAGGAGTCGGTTTACATGAAGTTTTGGAAGCAACTGAAAATTATTTTAATAAAATAATCCTAAGTGCTTGGCTTGATGAAAATCGAAGATTACAGGAAATTACTCTTTTAAAAGAATGTCTTTCAAACCTTTTAAAGCAAGATTTTTTTGGGAATAATAAATGGAAAAATAAATTCTTAATTGCTGAGCAAAAAGTTGCAAATGGAAAGCTTTCAGCATTTATTGCCGCAGAACAACTTTTTAAAGAATATGACCTGAGAAAAACATAATTGCTTTTTTTTGTTAAATAAAATATAAAATAATTAACTTTATAATCGAAATAAATTTTACTAAATATAAACTATGAAATTTTCTACTCTCTCAATTATCCTTTTTTTTAACATTACTTTTTTCTATTCTCAGTGTACAACAACAAATGCAACGTCTTGCGTTTGTGCTGATGGTACTCAAAATTGTTTGTTGTTACCAGATATTACAGCTTCATGGAAAGGAATTTCTGACGGAGGTTGGACAGAGTACCCACAAACGAATGCAGGCACAAGTCAAAATAGTCAAGGTCCAGATAATGGAAGACTTCGTGTTACAGGTTCAACTCCCAATATTGGTCATGGTTCTTTTACTGTTAGAGGTGTAGATCAAAATGGAAAAAGAGCATTCATATGTGGATCTGATACTATTTTTAATGTTTCTGCTACTGGAGATTTTACTTGTCCAAACGGTGATCAAAATCCAAAACAACTTTTACTTCAACGTGTATACAAAAAAGATAGTACCCAAATGAATTATGTTGATACTTGGACAGGAAGCATGGCTTATCATCCTTCTCATGGTCACAATCATGTTAATGATTGGGCAATAATGACTCTCAGAATTCAAACTTCAGATCCAAATCCCTTATCTTGGCCAATTGTTGGTGATGGCGCAAAAATAGGTTTTTGTCTTATGGATTATGGTCAATGTGGAACTACTTCAGGAAGCACTTACTATGGTCATTGTAGAGATGAAAATACAGTTTATAATCAAGGAAATCTTATGTTGAATACGAATTTCCCAAATTGGAATTTGGGTGGGGGTAATTATAATTGTTCTGTTACAGAACAGGGAATTTCTTCAGGTTGGACAGATGTTTATAGCAAGTATCTTGAAGGAATGTGGATTAATGTACCTTCTAATACATGTAATGGTGATTATTATATTGTTATGGAGGTTGACGCAAATAATTATTTTCAAGAAGAACGAGAAGACAATAATTTTACTGCAGTTCCAGTAACTTTAACTTTACAAAATCCTGCTAATTCTCCACAGATACCTTTAATTTCTGCGAATGGTTCTAACAACATATGTAGTGGAGGTTCTGTTACCTTAAAAGCTACTGCAGGTTCTGCTTTTCTATGGTCAACTGGAGAAACAACTCAAAATATTACTGTATCTCAAGCTGGAAGCTATTCTTGTACAGTAACAAATTATTGCGGGACATCAACATCACTTCCATTTGCTGTAAACAGTGTAGTTCCAAATGCACCATCTTTAATTGGAGATACTGTTTGCGTTGAAGGAACAATGACATTGACTGCTAACGGAACAGGAACTATTTCTTGGTATGACTCTGATAACAACTTTCTTGGTACAGGTGCAAGTCTTATAACTCCGGTTTTAAATACTACTACTTCTTTCTTCGCTAACAACACTGATTCATACATGGATTCAACTTTTGTTGAACCTCATACAAATGAAATTGGTGGTGGAGGTTATCGATCTTCAGATCAATACAATATATTTACTGCTCATCAGGATTTCACACTTAAATCAGTTTTGGTATATTCAGATGCTCCAAGAAATATTACTGTCGTTTTGGAGGATAATACTGGGCAAACGATTGATTCTTTAATAGCTTCTGTCCCACTTGGTGAAAGCAGAGTAAATTTAAATTTCCAAGTTTTAGCTGATAGTAATTTGCGTTTAGGTGTTAAGGACATGACAGCTAGTGGATCTACCTCCGGTTTATACCGTAATAATTCTTCTGCAATATTCCCTTATGAATTACCAGAGCTTTTATCTATTACTGGATCTTCTCAAGGAGCTTCTTATTTTTATTATTTATATGATTGGGAAATCCTTACTGAAAATGGAACATGTACTAGCCCAAGCATAGAAGTTCTAGCAGTTGTTGAATCATGTGCAGCTCTTGGTGAAGATGTAGCATTTAAAAATTCTATTTCTCTTTTCCCTAATCCTAACAATGGTCAATTTGAAGTAAATTTCAATACTAGAAAAGATGCAGATGTCACAATCGACATTATTGATATTGTTGGAAAAACTATTCAATCTCAGTCTTTAAAGAATCTAAATGGATTTGTTAAAAAAGCGATTGATATTAAAAATTTCTCAAAAGGAATTTATCTAATGAATCTTACTTTTGAAGGAAAAACTTACACTAAACGTTTTATAAAAGATTAATGAATTGTTTTCATAAATGGCTCTCAGTACTTATATGTTCTGGGAGCTTTTTTATTTATGGGCAGCCTATAATAACGAATTATTCTAGTTCAAATTCCCCTTTACCCTTTAATACTGTTCGTTGTATTGCTATTCAAAATCAATTTAAATGGTTTGGAACTGATGATGGTCTTGCGAGATTTGATGGGGTAAATTGGTCTGTTTATACAACAGAAAATTCTCCACTTTTGGATGATGATATTCGTGCTGTCTGTGTCGAAAATGATACAATAGTTTGGATTGGAACAGTACAAGGCGGCTTGTATTCTTTTGATGGATTAAATTGGGAGAATTACAATCCAACTAACTCGGGCTTACCAGATTATTTAGTTAGAGGCATTGCAATAGACACTCAAAATAATATATGGTGTGCTACCTCAGAAGGAATTGCGATGTTTGATCATGTAAATTGGTATACTTGGGATGTCCTAAGTCATAATTTACTCACAAATAATATTACTTCAATTGCTATTGGTCAGCAAAATGAAAAATTTATCGGGACGATTAATGGCGGGTTAAATTATTTTTCGTCTGACAATCAACTCACTATTCTTAGTATTGTTCAATCTGGCCTTCCTGATAATTCCGCTCTTGGAATAGTTGTAGATGCTACAAATCACCCTTGGTTTGCTACGCCAGCTCAGGGTTTGGTGTATGATCAAGGATTTGGAGGTCCATGGCTGCGCTTTAATATGAGTAATTCACCTTTGCCA
>JBILAB010000205.1:0-3317 GCA_044354455.1 Crocinitomicaceae bacterium
TTCAAATTCACCATCAGAATTGGATAAGACACGAAGTAAATCTGTTTCATTAACTTGGATGCTCAGTTTAACACCAATTAAAGGTAAGTTTGTTTCACTATCAAAAACTTTACCTCGCACAGTTTGTGTTTGTGCAGATAAAAAAGTTGGTAAAGAAAGAAGGAATAAAAAAGTAAATATTTTCATTTTTTGTGCGTTATAGTAAATCAAAGATAACTTGAATTTACTTAATAGGACAATTGATTTTCGTAACTTGAATAATTCGTTTTGCATAAAGCACAAATGGAAGGTTGTTATTTTAAAGTTCTGCCTTTTATTAGTTAAAAGTTAGAAAAAATTGTACGGTTTTTGAAATACAGAATTTAATTATTAATTTCACATAAAAATTCAATCTATGAAAACTATACTTTTAAGCACTTTATTATTTATCAGTAGCTCATTTTTTGCTCAAGTTGAAAAATTAACATGGCATACAGACCTTGTAAAAGCAATAGAAATCTCTACAAAAGAAAAAAAACCCCTTATGTTGTTTTTCACAGGAAGTGATTGGTGTGGATGGTGTATTAGACTACAGAAAGAAGTTTTTTACAAGCCAGAGTTTATTGAATGGGCAAACGATAATGTTGTATTAGTAGATATTGATTTCCCAAATAATAAAAGTAAGCAAAGCACCGAATTGCAACAACAAAATAACATGTTACAACAACAATTTGGAGTCCAAGGATATCCTACAATTCATTTTGTTCGCCCTGATAAAATAGATGGTAAAACTAACCTTACAAATCTTGGAAAAACGGGTTATCGCGCAGGTGGTCCTCCAGTATGGATTGCTGAAGCAAATTCTTATATCCAAGCTAAGTAGTTAAAATAATCCAGAAATCTCATCGTATTCAAAGCCCTTTGATTGCAAATATCGAAGGGTTTTTTGTTTTCTCTCATAACTTATTTCTAAATGAAAGTTCTTGAACTATAAGTCAAACTATTTTTTATTAATAACTGAGTGCAGAAGGGTTATCAGATTAATAAAAAAAATCTTATAGAAAGAAGCTTGTAATACAAAATAATTAGACTTCAAAGATTACTTGTAATTGGCAAAAAAAAAGCTGCTCCGAATGAGACAGCTAAATATATTTTAACAAAATAATTTTTAAGGCTTTAATGGAACCGTTGTAATGTTTTTTATTCCACTGAAAGAGGTTTTTGCAGGAGATCCAAATCGGTAACCCAAACCTCCTGTTAAATTCAATCTTTTGTCGATTTCAAAACCAAAATTATCTTGGTAATAATCTCGGAACCCATCAATTAAATAATAATTTACCTCATAATTTAAATAGATTCTTTTTGTTTTTCCTAAACTAATGGTGTAGCCAATACTAGTAATTAAAGACGGAAATATTTTAATTTTTTCTAATGATGAATTATAATCAGACGTATCATATTCAGTAAATTTTATTCTTGTCAATTCTAAAGATAAACTTGTAAATAAGCCTTTGAAAATCCTTTTTTGGTAACCTAATTGAATTCCAAAATTATTTTTCAACAAATCTCCATCATATATTGCAAAAGGTTTAACACCAATAATAATACCTGTATTATTAGACCCAATCATTGTTTTTATACTTATTATACCTATATTATCGTCTATATAAGACAGATCTCTACAGTAATTAAAATCTAAATTAAAAAGTGATTTAGGCAGAGCAAAGTTCTTTTTTTGTTTTGGAGCAATTGATGGTTTTTGCGCAAACATAGAACCAAAAGCAAACAGAAATAAATTGAGTATAAGTATTTTTTTCATTTAGAAAATTTTAAAAAAAAAGCAGCAAGTTATCTTGCTGCCTTAAATATGTTTATTAATCTAATTAGTTTTTGAAAAGTTTACGTATTAAGGGTATTTTTTTTCAGAATGGCTTTTACTTTTCCAAGGATTTTTTTAAGGATGCTTACTTTTTCTTTTTCTTGCTTCTTGTTATCTACTTCTTGCTTGTTATCTACTATTTCATCTCCTTCCATGTTATTCGTTGTTATAGAAGTGGGATTATTTATTCCTTTTAGGAATTCTTTATATTCATCTACCAAGGATGAAGTAGTTGTTGTCTTAGTTAACTCATATTCAACCTCTAAACTAATCGGCGAAGTTAATTTAAGAGATTCTATATTACTAATTTTATCAAGGTTTATGATCCTTTCCGAAGATACTTTTGAAGAGGTGCTTGACTTAAAATATCCATCTTCTTTTAACTGTTTCATTTGTTTAATAGCAAAATCGAAATCCTCTTGGTCCTTTTTATTTTTTTCAGCCTCTAATGCGTCTAATGTCTCTTTATAAGATTTCGGGTTTTCATAATAACCAGCAAATCCAGTAACCGTAGACCTACTTTTTCCACCAAATATTAATATTTTTGCAGATGTTACAGTTTTATAAATGGGATCTACTAAAACGTGTATATTATTATTAGTAATTGCATTATAGTAGGCTTCATTTCTAGCATCTTGAGCATATTTATGACTTCTTGTCGAAGAAGCTTGAATAATTTTGTTTTCATCAATCCTTAGCTCTACACTAATTTTATCAGCAACTACAACATTTTTGTCAGGGATTTCAGAAACTCTAAAAGAATGCTTACTAGAAGAGCAGGAATATGACCCACTAATTATTAAAAGCCCAAGACTAAAAGATAGTATTTTAAAAATATTTTTCATTGTATTATTTTTTAAATTTTTTATTTTATAAGTATATATTATTTTATGATAGAAAGAAACTGAAAGAACTCATCAGCTGAATTTGTTCTATTCTCAGTTTTATATATAGGACATGGCTTGCAATTTTCATCAACTCGGTATTTTTCAACTTCTTTTAAACCTGTAATATTTCCTATATTAGATAATGTTTTGAAATTCTTAATTGAATTTTGTACTTGTTGTTTATCTTTTTCATTTTTTTCTGCTGCAGCTGCATCCTCGATTGCTTTCAAACTTCTTGAATTCTTGTAGTATCCGGCAAAACCAGCTACTTCAGCACTACTTTTTGATCCAAAAATTGTTTTAATCGTTTGTACACTATAAATAGGGTCTACTAAAACGTGGATAGAATTTGTTTGAATAGCATCGTAATAAGCTTCATCTTTAGCGTCGCTTACAGTTTTGTGATATCCAGACCTTCCTTTACAAGTTTTGCCAAGGTCAATATTAAGATCAACAGCTATTTTATTTGATACTATAATATTTTGATCAGCAATATTTGAAATCCTGGAAGAATGCTTGTAGGAAGAACAGGAATTAAAAATTAGACTAGTAGCTAACACAAATGGTAAAAA
>JBILAB010000206.1:0-3315 GCA_044354455.1 Crocinitomicaceae bacterium
CTATGTCTTCTTCGATTTGCCTTTTAATGCCTGAATTAAAGTCTTTCATGTCTATTCCTGGAAAATAACTACGACCTAGATCTTTAAAATCAGCATTCAAATCCCGTAAAAAATTAATTTTTTGAAAGGCAGAGCCTAGCTTCATTGCACTTGGCTTTAATCTCTCATATTCTGTGTCATTCCCTTCAACAAATACTTTTAAACACATAAGTCCTACGACTTCAGCAGAGCCAAGTATGTATTTTTCATAATTTTCCGTGTCATAGGTTTTCTCTTCAAGGTCCATTTCCATGGAATTTAAAAAAGTTTCAATTAATTCATGAGGAACGTTATATTTATTTACAACCCACTGAAAACTATTTAAAATTGGATTCAAGGAAATTTTACTTTCAATGGCTTTATATGTTTGCATCTTAAAATCTTTTAAAAGTTCTGCTTTCTCATATCCCTGAAAGGAATCTACAATTTCATCGGCAAATCGAACAAAACCATAAATCGAATAAATTGGTTTATGTAAATCTGAGTGAAGACATTTTATACCTAAAGAAAAGGATGTACTGTATTTTTTTGTTGTTATCTCACTAATTTGTTGACTAAGATCGTCGAATATCTGTTTCATAAACTTAGTTTAAACTATGTGTTTTGATAATTTCTTTCGCTACAACTTCACCTGAAATGATTGAAGGAGGCACGCCCGGACCAGGAACTGTCAATTGACCAGTATAATAAAAATTTGAAAGTTTTTTGCTTTTTAATCTCGGCTTCAATATAGCGGTTTGCATTAATGTGTTTGCTAAGCCGTAAGCATTTCCCTTAAATGCATTATAATCTTTTTTAAAGTCAGAAATACAATAACTTTTTTTGTAAACAATATTTTCTTTAATTGTATTTCCTGTTAATTTTTGTAATCGTTCAAGTAAAATAGTAAAATACTTCTCTCTTATTTCTTCAGAGTCTTCAAGATTTGGTGCAATTGGGATTAGGAAAAACATATTTTCGCAATTTTCAGGAGCAACAGTAGCATCTGAAAGAGAGGGAACACAAAGATAAAATAACGGAGCTGTTGGCCATTTTGGATCCTTGTAAATTTCTTTGCCATGAAAATCAAGTGATTCATCAAAAAATAAGTTGTGATGTTGAAGATTTGTCACTCTTTTATTAATTCCAACATAAAACAATAAACACGAAGGTGCCATGGTTCTTTTGTCCCAATATTTATCAGAATAGTTTGCATTCTCTTTTAATAATTTTTCATCAGTATGTTGGTAATCGGCTCCGGAAATAAAGATATCTCCTCCAACAAATTCCTCCCCAACTTTTGCAGCAATAATTTTATTATTTTCAATTTCAAAGCCAGTGACTTCTGCATTTGTTCGAATTTTGACGCCTTGTTCTTTTGCTATTTTTTCAAAAGCTTCTACAAATTTGTACATGCCACCTTTTGGGTACCAAGTTCCAAGTGAAATATCAGCATAATTCATCAAAGAATAAAGCGCAGGTGTTTCGTTGGGCATAGCACCTAAAAAAAGAACAGGGAATTCAAGTAGTGAGAGGATTTTTGGATGCTTAAAATATTTTCGGATATATTTTGAAAAGGAAGAAAACAAATGCATGTTCATTAAACCTTTTAAAATTCTTTTGTCTGCAAACTCAAAGATGCTCAAACTTGGCTTGTGAACTAGGTCCTGCATGCCAACTTCATATTTGTACTTAGCATCTTTTAAAAATAGCTGAAGCTTTTTAGAGCTTCCAGGCTCTAAAGATTCAAACCAATTTTCAATTTCTTTCATGTTGGCTGGAACATCTGTATAGCTTTGATCAGACCAATAAACTCTGTAGGATGGATCTAATCGTTTTAACTCGTAAAAATCAGATGAGGTATGATTAAATTGCTGGTAAAATCGTTCAAAAACATCAGGCATCCAATACCAACTTGGACCCATATCAAAGGTAAAACCATTTTCAGAAAATTGTCTTCCCCTTCCGCCGATAGTTGCATTCTTTTCAAGAATAGTCACGTCATAACCTTCTTTGGCTAAAAAACATGCGCTAGATAAACTAGAAATACCGGCACCGAGAATAGTAATTTTTTTTGCCATTTAATTTTCAGAAAACGAGTAATCTGGAAGTAAATCGCTTAATTTTTTGCGTGCAATGAAAATTCTGCTTTTTACTGTGCCAATTGGAATATTCAGCTCATCAGCAATTTCTTTGTATTTAAAACCTTGAAAATGCATTTCAAATGGAGCTTTATATTCATCGCCTAAAGTACGAATTTTACTTTTAATTTCTTTTTCAGAAATAATTTCTAAAGCAGTTTCTTCATGTCCTGCAGAATTTGAAATTAAAAATAAATCTTTCGAGTTATCAAAAATTGTTTTTGATTTTGACTTTCTACGGTATTGATTAATAAAAAGATTCCGCATGATGGTAAAAACCCATGCTTTAAAATTTGTTTGAGGAGTGTAATAATTACGATAAACAATTGCTTTTAACATCGTTTCTTGGGTCAAATCTGAAGCATCTTCTTTATTGCGCGTAAAACTTAAAGCAAATGATTTTAGGTTGTTCTCAATTCCAATTAAGGCATCATTAAATTCTAAAGTTGACATAATAAATAGTTTTGTTTAACATTTATGTTGTAAAGTTAAACAATAATGTTTAATGTTTTATTAAAAAGATTAAACAAAATGAACTATTTTTTAAAATAAAATAAAAAAAATGTCAATTTTCCTAATATCTATAATGATTATAGAACATATTTATTTTAAAATTAAAGTTAGTAACTTGTTAGAAAAAGGTGTTAAATCAGTTTATTTAGTAAAAGATTTTAAAGTAATTTAGTCTCTGAGAATTCAATAATTTTATGAAACAATATCACGATTTACTTCAGCATATTTTAGACAAGGGAGCAAAAAAAGAAGATCGAACAGGAACAGGAACAATTTCAGTTTTTGGTTACCAGATGCGCTTTGATTTAAACGAGGGATTTCCCTGTTTAACAACTAAAAAAGTGCACATGAGGTCTATTATTCACGAGTTACTTTGGTTTTTAAAGGGAGAAACAAATATCCAGTATTTAAAAGAGAACAATGTTTCAATTTGGGATGAGTGGGCTGATGAAAATGGAAATTTAGGTCCGGTATATGGTTCTCAGTGGCGTTCATGGCCTTGTGCAGACGGTCGGTACATTGATCAAATTACCAATATTATTTCTCAGTTAAAAACCAATCCCGATTCAAGACGAATTATTGTTTCTGCTTGGAATGTTGCCGAAATTGAGAATATGGCGCTTCCTCCTTGTCATGCTTTTTT
>JBILAB010000045.1:0-12110 GCA_044354455.1 Crocinitomicaceae bacterium
TGCAAAAAAACAAGAGGTATTCTTCCTTAAACAAACGTTTATTTTAAGTCATTATGAAATCAATTCTTAGTGTATTTATATTTTTTGCTTCATTCACTTTTTTTGGACAAACTCCAATTAAAGATATTCAAAATATTAGCGATAAAATTCAGGTAAAAGTGAATAAGCTAATTTCTGATTACTCCCCTACTCTTTTTGTTAATCCTTTTATTGGGACTGGTGGTCATGGTCATACTTATCCGGGTGCAAGCGCTCCTTTTGGAATGATGCAATTAAGTCCAGATACTAGATACGATGGTTGGGATGGCTGCTCAGGCTACCATTATTCCGATTCCATTATTTATGGATTTTCACACACTCATTTAAGTGGTACTGGAGTTCCTGATTATTGCGATTTATTAATTGTCCCTCAGTCTAATGTACCAAAAACTTCGCCTGGATACCTAAATAAAGATGGTTACGGATCTACATTTAAACACGAAAGTGAAAAAGCCAGCCCTGGATTTTATGAAGTTCATTTAGATCAATCAAATATTCAAGTTCGACTAAGCGTAAGTCAACGTGCAGGAATTCATGAATATACTTTTAATAATAAAGATGAAAAACGCTATATTCTCATTGATTTAGATCATAGAGACCGAGTTTTAGATTACTCAATCGAAACAATTGGAAACAATGCCGTTCAAGGCGCGCGAATCTCTCAAGCTTGGGCGAATAAACAGCACTTTTATTTTTATTTAGAAACATCCCTTCCTTTCATAAAATCTACAAAAATTAATGAGAAAGGTCAACACAAATTACTTTTAGAATTTCCGGATAATATTGATAAAATTTCTCTCCGTGTTGGAATGTCTGCTGCCGACCTTACAGGAGCAAAAGAAAATCTTTTAAGCGAAATTTCTGACTGGAATTTCGAAAAAGTTCGAGCAGGTACTTTAAAACAATGGAATGACGAATTAAGTAAAATTAAAATTTCATTAGAAGACAAAGAAAAAGCAACAATTTTTTATACTTCGCTTTATCACAGCTATTTAGCGCCAAATATTTTTAGTGATGTAAATGGAAAATACCGTGGACGAGACAATAAAATTCATGCTATTTCAAATGACCAAAAACAATATACCGTATTTTCTTTATGGGATACTTACAGGGCGACACACCCACTCTTTACATTAATGCAGCAAAAAAGAACAAATGAATTCATTACAACATTCTTACGGCAATTTGATGAGGGAAAAGATCTTCCAGTATGGGAATTAGCAGGAAATGAAACAGAATGTATGATTGGTTACCATAGCGTATCTGTTATCGCGGATGCGTATTTAAAAGGAATTAATCAATTTGACACTACAAAAGCATTAAGCGCGATGATTACCACAGCTAAGTTGAATGAATATGCTAAAATTCCTTATGCAAAAAATGGTTTTATAGATTCAGATCAAGAACCTGAATCTGTTTCCAAAACCTTAGAATATGCTTATGACGATTGGTGTATATCAGAAATGGCAAAGAAAATGGGTGATAAAAAAAGTGAAAAAGAATTTGAACTTCGGTCCTTTAACTTTTTAAATATTTATGATCCTCAAACAAAATTTATGCGTGCAAAACGCGCAGCACAATGGTTTTCTCCATTTGAGCCAAGTGAAGTGAATTTTAATTATACTGAAGCTAACGCATTTCAATATTCAATGGCTGCTCCTCAAGCAATCAAAACACTAGCAGAAATTCAAGGTGGTGCAGATTCATTAGAATCCTGGCTAGACAGATTATTTACATCTCAGAGCAAACTTTCTGGTAGAGAACAATCTGACATTACAGGATTAATTGGTCAATATGCTCATGGAAATGAACCTTCTCATCATATGGCTTATTTATATAACTATACGAATTCTCCGCACAAAACTCAGTTTTACGTCGATAAAATAACGAAAGAACTGTATTCTAATTCACCAGATGGACTTTCTGGAAATGAAGATTGTGGACAAATGTCCTCATGGTTTGTATTAAGTAGTTTGGGATTTTACCCCGTAGCACCAGGAAAACCATATTACGAAATCGGAAGACCTTGTTTTAATGAAGCCGTATTAAAATTTGAAAACAATAAATCTTTAAGAATAAGCGCAATAAACAATAGTCCTGAATATAAATATATTCGGTCTGTAAAATTAAATGGTCTGCCAATTTATCGCAGCTATTTATCACATGAAGAAATCATGAATGGTGGAGTTTTAGAATTCGAAATGTCAGATTCTATAACAAGTTTAAATGATAAATGGAAAAGTGGATCCCCGGAAAATTCTATACCTTCTAATTTTGTACCTGTTCCCTATATTTTAAATGAAAACAGAATATTTGACACTAAAATTTCAATTGAAATGGGCTTTCTTAAAATTAATTCTCAAGATGAATTTACTCTCTTTTATTCCATTGAAAAAGGAGTTTGGAATAAATATAGCAAGCCTTTTGAAATAGATAAAAGCACCTTAATTGAACTAAAACTTCAGCGAAAATCAAGTGCTGACGAATTATTTGAAAGCCAAATTGTAAATAGGTATTTCAAAAAAAAAGACAATTCTATTCGCTTAGATTTAAAAACAAAATACGCTAATCAATATGCAGCTTCAGGTCCAAATTCATTAATAGACGAAATTGAAGGGGGAAATGAATTTAGAACAGGAGATTGGCAGGGATTTTATGGTGAAGATATTCTTGCAGATGTAAGTTTTGAGTCTCCTAGAGAATTACATGAATTTGGAATCTCTTGTATTCGCGACCAAAAATCTTGGATTTTCTTACCTTCTGAAATACAAATTGAAATTTCTCAAGATGGAAAGAACTTTGAAAAATTAGAATTCATAAAAATTACACAAGCAACTGAAAATGATGAAAACCCTAAGAAAGAAAAGTTTATGGTTAAATTACCTCTTGCTAAAAAAATAATAAGCATTCGATATAAAGTTATCAATCCAGGAAATTGCCCAGAGTGGCATCTTGGAAATGGAAATCCAACTTGGTTGTTTTTAGATGAATTAATATTTAATTAAATACATTAAAATGAAAAGTTTATATATTCTATTTAAAGTATTAGTTTTAATTATTTTTATGAATTCATGTTCAGATTCAGACAAAGATAAAGCGAAAAAGACTCCAAAAGTAAAAGCCAAAAAATACAAGAATTTAGATGCTTATGCTAAAGAGCATATTAAATTACAATTACGAATTCCAAACTCTGAAAAATTTACTTTTAAAATTTATAAAGAGCATTTAGACAATGATGGGGAAATTGATGCTGTCATAACTGTAAACAGAATGGCCTTTGCAATAATCGAAGCTAGCAAATCACCTAATCCTGCAAAAAAAGCGGAACTTGGATTTATGGGGAATTACAATTATATCTTTTATTACGACGGTGGATTAGATTTAATCTCTCCTCCAATTGCCATCCCATCCTCGCCCCTAGTCCCTTTAAATGTTACATTTACAAACATTAATTCTGGTGATTTCAAGGATTTTCTAATTGATTTTAGGATTCGAAACGCTAGTTATAAGGATGTTTACACGATTGCAAACCACACTCCTAGAAGAATATTTCAATGGAAGAATTTTGATGGTTTAGGATCTAAAAATATTGAGGCTTATTCAATTCAATTTTCTGCAATTGGGCAATATTCAAACGTGAAAGACATTTTAATTTATGAGGGAAGTATTGAAACTCCTCCAAAAGATGCTGATGTAAATATCTACGAACCGAAAATTAAGGCAACAAATAAGCTAATCCATACCTTTTTTTACCTTGAGAAAGAAGGAAAATATTTCACTAAAAAATAAATTCAATAACTATATTTACAAAAAAAACATGCTTTTAATTAGCCCTAAAGAATGCCAAATCGGCATAAATAACAATCAAATTGAAATAATTGATATTCGTGAATTGTATGAATTTGAAATTGCAAATATTTCAAGTAAACACATTCCAATGGCAGATTTTACAGCTCGTATTTCCGAATTAGACCTCACAAAAAAAACTGTTTTAATGTGTCGCTCGGGAAAAAGAGCTGAGGCACTTGCAAATTTAATCACAACAGAAGGCTTGATAAACGAGGTTTTTATTATGAATGGTGGAATTCTTGCTTGGATAGAAACGATTGACTCATCTATAAAACTAGATTAATATGGGGGTTTTCAACGAACTTTTAGAAGTATTTCAGCACATTATAAAATTAGATTTTAAATGGTTTTTTGAAAACTATTCTTCAGCAATTTATATTATTTTATTTTTAGTAATTTTTATCGAAACTGGATTGGTAGCAATGCCTTTTCTTCCTGGCGATTCTCTTTTATTTACTGCAGGTATCTTTGCTGCTTCAGGCGAATTAGATTTAACTTACTTACTTTTTTTGTTACTTATTGCTGCAGTTTTGGGAGATAATTGTAATTATTGGATTGGTAGAAAAATTGGTTTGAAGGTATTTCAATTAAAATTTAGAGATAAACCTATCGTCAATAAAAAATACCTCGATCAAACAGAATTATTTTTTGCTAAAAATGGTATAAAGGCAATTATAATGGCACGCTTTGTTCCTTTTGTTCGCACTTTTGCTCCATTTGCTGCAGGAATTGGCAAAATGAATTACAATCGGTTTTTCTTTTATGATTTATTTGGTGGATTCTTGTGGGTTTTCAGTTTAACAATTGCAGGTTATCTTCTTGGAGAAGTTGAATGGATAAGGAAACACATAGATTTAGTTTGCCTCGGAATTATATTTCTATCTGTTTTACCAATGCTTATTGAATTTATTAAAGCAAAAAAGAATAAGAATAAAGCTGTCTAAAATAATTCTTGAAATTCCTTTTTCAAAAATTCAGTAGCTACTTCTGATGGTAATTTTTCTAATTGTGCCACAAGCTCAAAGATCTTTGCAGATAACTCAATTGCTGTAGCATTCTCTTGAACCTGACTTGCAGCTAGATTAATTAATTTCACAAGTTCTTCTTTAGAATCTCTGAGTAGTTTCCACGCTATTGGTGAAATAAATAATTGTTGTGTAATATTGTGGTCAAATTCTTCACGAATTGTTTTCAAAAATTCAGCATGCATTATTTTTGCAGGTAAACTTGGGTTATTCAAACGCATCACTAAAGAATTCGGATGCAAGCGTTCCATTAATAATATAGCACGCTCATAGGCATCTAACCTATTTGGCAAAAAGAATTCTTGTCTTTGTTTCTTTAATTCAACTTCTAAATTGACCTGTTCTTTTTGACTTTGCCTCTTTAAAAATAAATAGACGATTATAATGATTGAAATAGATGTACTACCTAAAATTACAAGAAAAAAAAATGGTCCCATTATCTTTATTTTTTTTTACAAATATAAAGTTAGAAGTTGAAGAAAGCTATAATCTTTGAAAATAGATGAAATCCTTTCTTTATTTTTACATTCAAATTATACAAATGTCGACGACCTTAATTTTTTTAGTTTTATCGAGCTATTTTATTGTTCTGATTCTTATTGCTCATTTTACATCGAAAAATGCTACAAGTGATACTTTCTTCACAGGAAACCGACAAAGTCCTTGGTATCTTGTAGCTTTTGGAATGATTGGCGCCTCACTTTCTGGCGTAACATTCATTTCAGTTCCTGGGCAAGTCATGAACGATGGAATGGGCTATTTTCAAGTTGTTTTAGGCTACGTACTTGGATACATTGTTATTGCACAAGTTCTAATGCCTTTGTATTACAAATTAAATGTCACATCAATCTATGAATTTTTAGAAAAACGTTTTGGCATAATAAGCTATAAAACAGGAGCAAGTTTTTTTATTTTATCTCGTACACTTGGTTCAGCAATTCGCCTTTATTTAGCAACGATTGTTTTGCAATTATTTTTATTTGATGATCTTGGCGTTCCTTATTGGTTAACAGCAGTTATAACAATTGCTTTAATTTGGGTTTATACCTTCAAAGGTGGAATAAAAACTATAGTTTATACCGATACATTTCAAACTGTTTTTCTAATCAGTTCCGTTGTTATTTGCACAATTATTATCTCGCAAGCTTTAAATCTTGACTTTTTTGGTTTATTTGAAAAGATTAGCGCCTCAAAAACTTCTAGCGGCGGTAGTATGTCGCAGGTATTTTTCTTTGATGATCCTATGGCAAAAAACTATTTTCCAAAGCACTTTTTTGGTGGTATGTTCTTGGCAATTGCAATGACCGGCTTAGACCAGGATTTGATGCAGAAAAATCTTACCTGCAAGACAATTGGTGATGCTCAGAAGAACATGTATTCATTTACGACTATTTTATTGTTCACCAATTTTCTGTTTTTATTGCTCGGTGGGGCCTTGTACGTTTATTCTAATTCAAAAGGTATAGAATTACCAATGAACGATGGAAAAGTTATTACAGACCATGTATTTCCTACCTTGGCTCTTAATAATTTTGGTAAAATTGCGGGTGTTTTCTTTTTATTAGGAATAACAGCATCATCTTATGCATCTGCAGACAGCGCTCTAGCGGCATTAACTACTGGCTTTTGCATCGACTTTTTAAATTTCAATAAGCGAGAAGAAAAACAAAGACAGAAATTAAAATTAATAGTTCATATTGGCTTTTCACTATTATTCTTAATTATTATTCTATTGACAAAAATGTATGTTACTGCAAATCCAGGGACAGATTTAATTTCACTTATTTTAAAAATTGCAAGTTATACTTATGGTCCATTACTTGGATTATTTGCTTTTGGTATTTTCACTAAAAGAAATCCTAGAGCGATTTTAGTTCCTTTTATCTGTGTTCTGATTCCTTTTCTTTGCTTCTATCTCGACAAATTTTCTGCAAATCTCTTTGGAGCTTATAAATTCGGATATGAGATGTTGATTATAAATGGAACATTAACTTTTGTATTTTTGTATCTAAGTTCATTTTTCACCACAAAAAAATCGAATTGATTATGAAACTAAATCTTGACGATAATAAATTACACCTTCGCTTTGCACCTTTGACTTTAACTCGTCCTCTTGGTAATCTTCGCATGGGAATTCTTTGCAATAATGAGCGTTGGAAAATGTACATTCCAGAAGCTGAAATCGGCTTTACCACTGAAAAATATTTACAGGGAAAATTCATGCAACTTACAGATGCAATTCAAGTAAATGCCTCAGTTATTCCAAATGAAGAAATTGCTGCTGCAGTTTTTAATTTAGAAGATGATTCTACTTTATTTGTAGATAAACAATGGATTGCAAAGCGCGGAACTGGTTTAAATAAACTTCAATTTAAGGGTGAAACACCAATAATTCTAAAAGAACGATGGGATTTATTCTTAATGAATGAAGAAGTTTTAATACAGGACTTTGATTTACTAACAAATAATAGGAAATCTCAAAAAATTTCAAAAACAAATACACTAATTGGAGATTCTAAATTTATTTTTATTGAAGAATGTGCAATCATTGAAGGAGCAATTCTAAATACAACAACTGGTCCGATTTACATTGGTCATAATGCTGAAATAATGGAAGGATCTTTAATTCGCGGTCCTTTTGCGCTTTGTGACAACAGTACCTTAAAACTTGGTACAAAGGTTTATGGCGCTTCTACAATTGGTCCTCATTGTAAAATTGGCGGAGAAATTAGCAATGTGATTTTTCAGTCATTTTCAAACAAGGGTCACGATGGTTTTATTGGAAATTCTGTCATTGGAGAATGGTGCAATTTAGGAGCTGGGACAAATTCTTCCAATCTTAAAAATAATTATGGTAAAATTTCTTCTTACTCCTACGAAAAGTTAGCTGAAGTTGAAACAAAGCAACAATTTATGGGCCTTTTTATGGGAGATCATTCAAAAAGTGCTATAAATACACAATTTAATACTGCATCTGTAGTTGGTGTTTCGGTGACGGTATTTGGCGCTGATTTTCCACCAAAATTTATACCTTCATTTTCATGGGGATTTAGTCAACCATTTGTTGAATTTAAGCTTGATAAAGCCCTTGATTCTGCTAATAATATGATGGAGCGAAGATCTTTGTCCTTAAGTGAAGTGGATATGAAAATTCTCAACTACTTATCTACTAGTAAAAAGAGTAAGTGAATCTTACTTTGAGATTTTCACAAGCGCTTTGTTAATCGATTTACCTTCAAAATCTGTAATTTTTACTTGATAAATACCGTTATTCCAAGTTAAGGTTGAAAGCGTGTTTATATTTGAAAAAATTTGTTTTTCAAGGACAACTCTTCCTTGTAAATCGTAAATACTAATTTCATACATCTTAGAATCTGAAATTTGTATTGTTAATGTTTCATTAACTGGATTTGGAAACAAGGAAAGTTCAAAAGAATTTTCCAATTCATTCGTGCCTGCCATACAATTATTATTTGCATTTGGTGTAGGATTCACCAAGTTAAAACTCGCTCCTCCATCCGGGCATCTTGCATAAGCTATATCAGTTGATTGAACTCCAAAAGCAACTTGATTGAAAGCAACTGCTCCATTTCCAAATATTAAAAGATCACCCAAAGAACTTAGTTTAAAGTTTGTATGCACGCCAGATTGCTCCAAATCATCATCACACCAAACAATTAAATAGGAATTTGCAGGAATTATAGTTCCAAGTGGAAATGGCCAAAGTGTAAGATTTGTTGCGTCATCAGAAAGGTACATTCCCGATAAGTTTATTGCTGAAGATGTTGTATTGTATAATTCTATCCAATCATCACTTTCTCCATTTGAATCATATAATGAAGAAGAATTACTAGCGACAATTTCGTTGATTACGACATTTCCATTTGTGCAAAAAGGAAAGTTTATTTGAATAGTATGATATTCATGCTCTGCTCTTGTTGGACTAAACAATCCTGCGTTTGAATTTTCAGCATAAATATAATATTCAAAAGCTGTACCACTTAAAGTAACTTGAAAACCAAAAATATGGTCACCAGCTGCGCCATCTCCATGTTGACCATCGTCAAACATTTGAACGCGGTTAAATTTTAATTGATGGTTTAAGCGATAACCTAAATAAACGGATGATTCATTTACACAAGTTGCTGTAATATAAATTGATTGATTAAAATTTGGAGTAGTATTACTCGCTCCAAATGATGAAATTAAAGGTGCGGCAAGTAAATAATTTGAGTTTGTGCTGAAATAGGTCGCTCTTGCATCCATTAAAGCTTGAATTCCTGGAATTGTAGATCCTCCGCCCATACCTCCACCTGTTACAGCAGTTGTTAAACTATTTTGATATTGTGTGTAGGTGAAAAATTTATAAATATCTGCTTGAACATACGAATTTATAGTGCTTCTGAGTGAATTTGCTAGAGTAAGATATTCTTGCGTAATAAAAATCTCTTGTACAATAGTTCGAATATGTGCCAAATACATTCTTTTGAACATTGGATTTGCCATCAGTTTTACAATCAAAGGATGAATTGCGGAAGTACTATTAGACATTGGGTCTAAGGTTGTTGCAGTATATACTCCTGAGCCTGTTCCTCCAGGAAAAGAAGCGAAACTCATGTTTAAATCCCAAACTGTTGGCACAAAGCGATTGTTTAAATCCCAAGACAAATAATAATTCTGACGAAATGCACCATTGTAAGAATCAAGATTAACAAGTACATTATTAAAAGCCAACATCCAAAGTGCGCGATCTACGTCTAGCTTGCTTTCTAATAAACTAGTATTATTATTAAGCGTATTAATTAAATCTACTAGTCGATTCCATCCAAAATCTGATTTTAATTCATAGGAAGAGAAATAAGAACTACTGTCTGCATTGATATATTTTAAATCTGGACTTGCTGTATTTCCAGGTCCGGCGCCACCAGTAGGATTACACTTAAAAAAAGAATCATTGCTTAAATAATAATGATCTCCATTAAATTTTTTGTTAATACTCTCAGCATTTGAATAAAGTCCTCTAAGAGTTCCATTGATATAAACATTTGCAAAATTTGCTTTTGAGCAATCCATAAATTGCTCTAAAATTGCATACGACAAAACCTCACGAATCATTGAAGGATCTTGGTAACCATTTTGAAGTTTGATATTTGTGTATCCTTGGTAATCTTGACTTCCTTTAATATAATCTAACTCTATGTGAAGTGGATTTTTATTATTATTTGGATTATAGGATGAGTTACCCTTGTATTTTACTCCAACACTATCATAGGTATTAACCCCATTAATACGAACAGAATCTGCAATTATAAAAGCATCTGAATCATATGCTGCATCTAATTGTGCATCCCAATTTGCAGCGGCAAAGAAAATTTCTATTTTTTGAACAGTCGCTCTGTCATAAAAATTTTGTGCAAATAATGAAAGTGAAATAAAAATTAGAAGAAATAGAAGAGATATTTTCTTATTCATAAGGAACATTTTATATAATTAAGTGACTAAAAAATAAAAAAACTTGTGGTTAAAGCCAGAAAATAATATTATCGACAATCTCCAAAAACAAACTTACATTAATTTAATATTAAAAAATAATTAAATTTTACGGAGTCATTTTATTTTCAATCAGATCATTTGTGTAATGTTGATAGATTGCTTTCATTTTTTTTATTTCTAAATCATCTGATTTACTTCTTTTCTTCAGTGAAGATAAATTCCAAACTAATAAATCCTTTGTGCCTTGATATGCCATTAAATTTTCTTGTGCATAAATAATTTTTGGCTGTTTCTGCTTGTTAAAATAAGAGGTGCCAAATGCATAATACTTAGATCGAATATTCAAAAGGTCTATTAATGTTGGTAAAATATCTATTTGTTGAAAAGGTACTAAAGAATCAATATGTGGTAAAGAAACTGTTGGATGATAAAACGCAATAGGAACTCTATGCAACCAAGCTAAATCACTTCTATCAGATCGACCCGTTGGACCAACATGATCAGAACAAAAAACAAAAATCGTATTTTTAAACCAAGATTTTTTCTGTGCTTTATTCCAAAATTCCCGCAATGCTATATCAACATAACTTATTGTAGCACAAAGAGGTTCAGGTCCTTTTTCCACCTTTTTTCGATAGTCTTTTGGTATTGTAAAAGGATGATGGGAAGAAAGTGTGAAAACCATTGAAAAGAAAGGTTTTTTCATTTTATCCATTTGACCTAAAGACCAAGCTAAAAAATGATGGTCCTCTATTCCCCAATTTCCATCAAAGTGAGCTTCATTGTTGTATTCTGTTCGTCCATAATAGCTATCAAATCCAGCTGCTGAAGTGAACGCATCAAAGCGCATAGAGCCATTTGTAGCTCCATGAAAAAAAGCTGATGAATAACCATTTCTTTTCAAAATACTTGGTATTCCCTGGAATTGATTTGAACTATACGAAGAAAGAATAAAACTTTCATTCATCCACATTGGAATTGATGAAACAACCGCAGGTAAGGCATCCATAGACGTGCGACCATTAGCAATTCCGTGTTCAAAATACATTGACTTTAAAAGAATAGAATCTAAGAACGGTGTGAAACTCTCAGGATTATTAGGACCACAATACATAGAACCGAAACTTTCTAATAAAATGAAAACAACATTTTGAGAGTCTTTTACTAAATTTTGTGGATTCCCATTCTGAATAGGATTAAAATATTTTTTTATTTCAGAATCCGAAAAAAATGTTTTTTTCTCGACTCCCTTAAACTGATAGGTTTTTAATAGCGTAAATGCAGAATTTAAAACAGCTGGCGAATTTTCAATACTAACATAATTAGTAGACTCTAGAATTCCAATTGGTTTCAACTGAAATCCACCGCGACCAATTACGATTGTTAAAGCTATGGTTAGAATGAAATACATCCAATTTTTTGGTTGTTTAAAATTAACCTGAACAGATTTCGACTTAAAGTATGTAAAAAGTAACAAACCAAAAGAAACAATAAAGAATAAAATAAGCCACCAAAATTCTACTATAAAATCTCCTGCCAGACTTCCTGTTTCGTCACTATTTAACATGAATTTTAAGTAATCATAACTAGTTCGTTTGTGCGTGTAGGAAAAATAGGCCACATCGAGCGCATTGAATAAAAAGACTATAGCACTACTAAGGGTAAAAACAATAAATAAAACAAGTGACCTTATTTTTTCAGTAA
>JBILAB010000254.1:0-3295 GCA_044354455.1 Crocinitomicaceae bacterium
TAATGCATTTAGAGATGCAAAAGATGGCAAATCTCAATATTCTGCTCCTAGTTTGTATTTTTTTTCATATTTGAATTACCTTTCTTCTTCCCTTCAAGTTGCTTTGGAAGGGTTTGAAAAATTACGCTTAGATTCTACTTTTTGTGGTGTTGTCCCTTATTACATAGCTCAAATTTATCATAAACAAGAACGATACAAAGAAGTGATTGATTTTGCTCCAACACTCACTAACTGTACTTTCATTGACAATGAATCGGATGTCAATCATCTAATAGGAAATGCTCATTATCGCTTGGGAAATTATTCTGCAGCTATTCCTTTTTTAGAGAATTATAATCAAAAATCTAAACCTAATCGAGATGATTGTTATGAACTAGCTTTTTGCTATTACAAATCTAATGAGTTCGAAAAGGCAATTCGGCAATTTGATAGAGTGACAGGGACAAAAGATAGTTTGGCCCAAGTTGCGATGTATCAAATAGGAGAATCTTACCTTGCTTTGGGGAAACTACTACCTGCACGTAGCGCTTTTGAACGCGCTTCTGAAATGACTATTCTTGAAGAGATAAAAGAGGATGCTTTGTATAATTTTGCGGTTATTTCATTTAAAGTTGACATTAACCCTTACGATGAGTCAGTTCGTGCTTTTGAAGATTATTTAAATAAATACCCCAAATCATCAAGAACGAAAGACGTCTTTCAGTATTTAGTTAATGTGTATACAAATACGAGTAATTTTTCAAAGGCACTTGAATCTTTAGATAAATTACCATCAAAAGATAACCAATTAAAGTCTGTTTATCAAACAGTAGCTTTTAATTATGGCGTGGAACTTTTTCAAAAAGGGGATTGGCTTAACTCGAAAAAAGCTTTTGAGTTGGTAAATCGTTATCCAATTGACCCAGAAATGCTGGCTTTGTCTATTTATTGGATGGCAGATATAGACTTTCGTTTGAATAATTTTGACGCAGCAATAAACGCGTATCGTTTTTTCTTGGGCTCTCCTGGCTCAAACGCATTGCCACAAAAAATAGACGCTTATTATAATATTGGTTACGCTTACATTGCAAAAGAAAAAACACAAGATGCGATTAACGCTTTTAGAATATATCTTCAATCAAATCCACAGAACACAGAAAAAAAAATAGATGCTTATTTTAGAATAGCAGATTGTTATTATTTAAATCAAGACAACAACAGCTTGGCAATTCAGTACTATAAGGAAGCCTTAAAAATGAATACTGATTTGAACGATAAAGCATTGTTTTATTTAGCAAAATCATATGGCTATAATGGAGAATTGGACGAGAAAATTAATGTTTTAAGAATCTTGTTGAAAGACTATCCATTATCAAAATATAGAATGAATGGAACCTATGAATTAGCAAGATGTTTTGTTTCCAAAGCAGAATACGATGAAGCTATGGAATTATATATTTCTTTTGTCGCAACTTATCCAAAATCTATTAATATAATAGATGCTAGGATTGGGATTGCAGATTTATATTTTAAAAAATGGGACTATGTCCAGTCTGAGTTGGAGTACATTAAAATTATTAATGAATTTGAAAAAGTAAGAGATGTATGTGAAAAAGCTGTAAAGGGATTAGTGGAAGTCTATGCTGCACAAAAATTTCCAGAAAAGGCAGCAGAAATAGCAGATCGCTATCCATGTGCTAATATTTCTAAAGATGAAAAAGAAAATCTTTTCTATAACCCAGCATTTCAAAGTTATGCAGATAGTTCTTATTCTGATGCTATCTCAAAATTTCAAGTGTATTTATCAAAATTCCCCGATGGTCGTTTTGTTAATGAAACCTATTACTTTTTAGGGAATAGCTTCTATAAAATAAAAGATACTTTGAGTGCGCTTAACTATTTTGAAAAATTCTTAGAAACACCAACAAATGTTTATTCGGAATCTGCAGCCTCTCGAATAGCCACCTATCATTATTCACATAAAAATTATGAATTAGCCTATAAGTTCTATCTAAAATTGGAGCAGGTTGCCTCAAAACCGACAACTATTTTCACTGCAAAACTTGGACTTATGCGTTGTGCATTTTTAATCGATGATTTCACAAAAGCGATTTATTATTCGAGATTTGTATTAGAATCTGGTGGAATAACAACACAAATAAAAATAGAAGGAATGTATTCTACTGGCATATCAAATTACCGCTTAGGAAACTTTGAAGATGCCATTGCCCCACTTGAATGGCTTGTGAAAAATACAAGTACTTCAATTGGTTCTGAAGCAAAATTCTCCATAGCAGAAATAAATTTCAAGCAAGCAAAATATCCTCAAGCAGATGTAGAAATAAAGGCCTTACTTAAAATGAAGCCGAGTTATAATTACTGGGTTGCAAAGGCGCTGATTCTTCAGGCTAGAATATTTATTTTAAATAACGACTTATTTCAAGCTGAGCAGACACTCAAGTCTGTTTTAGAATTTTATCCAGATAAAGATGACGGAGTGCTAGCTGAGGCGAACAATTTGTTTGAAGAACTTATGCAATTAAAAAATCCAGTAATTATAGAACAACCAGTGGAAGACCTAAAAAAAATTGAAATAAACGAAGAATAAAATGTTAAAGCTCTCTTTTCTTTTTGGATTTATAATGTTATTTGGTTTCAGTTTTGCTCAGCCTCCAGACCTTGTCGTAGATGGCAAAGGAAAAAGAGAAATAGAACCCTCTTTCAGAATTTTAGCAACTCCAGATATTATCGATACGGTCAAGGCAGCTATTGTATCGTCTTATCCATTGTTAATTTTCCAACACCCTACAGCAATAACTTTAGACACAATTCCAGTTGCTACTGTTGAAACAACAGAAAAAATTAAACAACTTTATCCATTTTATACTCGGATTGCTCTTGGGTCTAAATTAATGCCACTTGGAGAATTTTATTATAACTCTACTCGATCTCGTATTTATCATTATGGCGCACATATAAAACATTTAAGTTCTTTTGGAAATATAAAACGGGGAGATATAGTTTTTCCAAATGGGCAATTTGATCATACTGATGTTTTACTTTTTGGAAAAATTAATCAAGCTTCATTTAATCTTGGAGCAAAGCTTCATTATTTGAATGATGGCTTTCATTTTTATGGACTTCCAGACTCAGAAGTATCAGATGCGAAAACAATTGCTCAACGTTATCAAAATCTTGGTGCAGATTTTGAATTTATTGGAAATAGAGGGGATACATCTATTTTAAATTATAAGATAACAACAGGGTTTAATTTCTTGGGTACAAAAAAACCATTTATAGATACACTTTCTGATTG
>JBILAB010000207.1:0-3272 GCA_044354455.1 Crocinitomicaceae bacterium
TAGTAAAAGCACATAAAGAGATAGTTGTATTTTCTGGAAATAAGTTCAAGTGTAGGTTGATATCTTTGTCATTAGAAGAGCCAAGTAAAACAACTAATTTCCCTTTTGGATTTAGGTTAAGTGCATTTAGAGTTGCTTTTATTCCGTCTTCGTTGTGCGACACGTCTAAAATAATAGTAGGATTTCTATTTATTTGTGTCATTCGTGCAAAGAGCCCCGTATTTTTTTGGAGATTACAAATACTTTTTTGAATTATTTTTTGTGTGATGGAGTAGGAGAGTAGCTCCAAAGTTTTGAGGGCAGTTTGTAAATTTTCAATTTGGTAGGATGGATAAAGTTCTATTGTATTATTTTTGTTTTCATCGGAAAAGAAAATTTTTGCTTTTTTTTCTTTTGCAATATCAGTAAATAATTCTTTGATCTCGTTCTGTGTTTTTCCAATTACGACCGTTGTTTTTTCTTTGATGATTCCTGCTTTCTCGATTGCAATTTCTTTTAATGTATTCCCTAAAAATTTCATGTGATCCATGCCAATATTGGTAATTACGCTGATTTTAGGAAGTATGCAATTTGTTGCATCTAAACGCCCACCTAAACCAGTTTCGATAACACAAATGCTGCAATTTTTAGCTTGAAAATGCACTAAAGAAAGCACAAAAGTTATCTCAAAGAAAGAAGGTTCAAAATCAAGTTTTAATGCTTTAATTTTTGAACAAAAAGAAATGACTTCTTCCTCCTCTATTTTTTTTCCATTGACACGAATTCTTTCTCGGAAATCAAAAATATGTGGTGAAGTAAAAAGCCCAACTTTTACTCCTAATTCTGTCAGTATAGATGCCGTAAAAGAAGCTGTAGATCCTTTACCATTTGTGCCAGCAATATGAATAAATTGTAATTTATCTTGTGGATTGTCAAACGATTTTAAAAGGGAAATTACATTTGATAAACCTGGTTTATATGCCTCAGCCCCCAAATTTTGAAATGATGGAAATTGCTTAAATAACCATTCAATGCTTTTTTCGTACTTATTTAGCAAGGATTTTTACAGTATAAAAGGTATAAACTAATCCAGCTCCATTTTCTTTTTTGTATTTTACCTGTCGCATTACTTCATTAATAACTTGGTTTATAATACGCTGATCTGAGCAGGTTGTTTTAGATTTTATACTTTTTGCAGCTACGACTTCTCCATTCGCATTAACCGTTAATTGCAAGTGAATATTACTTTCGTAATCAATATCGTATTGCGGAAGATTGGCATTACTTATCCTTAAGCGACTTTCTCCATTTCCTTTTCCAAGACCACCATCTCCATCATCACTATTGCCCGGTCCACTAAATGGCCCATTTCCAGCCCCATTTTTTCCTCCAGATCCTCCAGACCCAAAAGGATCTTGACTTTGTACTGTTGTAGATGCTTCATTATTGGCATCATTTCCATTTGTTTTATTTGATTTCCCTGATTTATCAGAACTTCGTTTAGATTTTCCAGTAATAATTTCTTGTATTTGTTCCTTTGGTTTATTAACTCTGTCATTAGATGGAGAACCACCACCAATACTACCGCTTTCAAGTTTTAAATCTTTCAGTAGAATTTCATCTATCTCAGCTTCTGCTCTTACAACAACATCTTGAGCTGGTGGATCGGCAATTTGGTAGGTAATAAGAAAGAGTAAGATCATCAATAGGATAATTGATGCAACTGCGCTAACTATTCCAGCTTTAACATCTTTTGGATCTGCTACCTGAGGGCTTGATATGTTTGTTTGTTCTGACATTTATTTATCATAGGCTAAAACGGGGTCCCAACCATTTGCTTGTGCTAGGGCTAAAACATTAAAAATTGCCTCATAACTTGCTTTTCGGTGTCCAGCAACTTTGAGTTTTAATTTTTGTGACTTTGCTACCGCCGCACCTGTAATTTCTTTTATTTCATCAAAATCCATTGGGTTACTCATATCTCCTCCAGGCATTACTACATAGCGATTATCTTCGGTAATAACAACCATTGCTTCTACAGGATCTTGAACTGTAGGGAGGTTTTCTTCCGGTTTAGGTAAATCAATCGGAGTTTGGTTGTTTGCCATTAAGCTCATGATAATGAAGAATATCAGCAACAAGAAGACGAGGTCCGTCATTGACGCCATTCCACCTTCTACTTTGACTTTATTTCTAGGGCGAAGATCCATTGTTTTATTTTTTTGGAGAATTCAACATATCCATGAATTCAAGAGCAGCATTTTCCATTTGATAAACAACTTTTCCTATTTGACCCACTAAGAAGTTGTAGCCCATAAATGCTAGAATACCTACAATCAACCCACCTACAGTAGTTACCATTGCGGTCATAATTCCTGGAGCAATTGTTTTCAGCTCTAGGGCACTAGAATTTTGTAAATCAATAAATACAACTACCATTCCTATTGTTGTTCCTAAGAAACCAATCATTGGTGCTGCACCCGCTGCGGTTGCCAAGAAATTTAGGCGTTGTTCTAAGCGAAGAATTTCAAACTTTCCAGTATTTTCAATAGTTGCAGCAATACTTTCGTTTTTAGCAGAGCCTATACGTGAAATTCCTTTGGCAAGCATTATAGAAATTGGAGAATCTGAGGCCTCGCATGCATCTTTTGCCCCTTGAATGTTATCATTGGCCAAATGAGTTTTAATATTGGTAAGCAAGCCAGCATCCTCTTTTGTCGCTTTTCTAAGCGCCAAAAAGCGCTCGACAAAAACAAAAACGGTATAGCCTAACATGATTAAAAGGATTAAATTAATAAGCCAGCCAATTCCACCGTTAGACTGATCAATAATATCCCAAATCGGAACATCTTTTACACCAGTTGTTGTTTCATTACCTGTAGTAAGTCCTGGAGTAGCTTGTAGAAAAAAGAATAAGTTCATTTTGTTTTAACGTTTAAAAGATTAGAAGTTACGAAATAAAATAAAAAAAGCAATTCCACCAAAATATCCTAAGGCAGCAAGTAAAGCAATATTTTTAAAGTACCAGAAGAAAGAAATTTTTTCCATTCCCATTGCAACAACGCCTGCTGCAGAGCCAATAATAAGAATAGAACCACCTGTTCCAGCAGCATAAGCAATAAAATACCAAACATCAGATCCAGGTAAGTCATTAAATATACCAAAGGATGCAGCAACTAATGGAACATTATCAATAATGGCGGATATAAGCCCTAAAGAGATAACAATGACATCTTTAGAAATCTCAGAGTTTCTCGCGAATTCCCCTAAATTATAAATCATTCCCGTTGATT
>JBILAB010000208.1:0-3224 GCA_044354455.1 Crocinitomicaceae bacterium
TTCCATTAACGGTGTTCCTACCTGAGCAATAAACCATTTTAAAACCATTTGCGGCAATAGTTCCGCTCGGGATTAACCATTTTGTAAGATTAGTAGCTTTATCTGAAAGATACCAGCCGCTTAAATCAACTACTGCAGCGCTTGGATTATATAACTCAAACCAATCTTCATTTTCACCATAAGCATCCGTTGGACCTGCAATATTTGAACAAGAATATTCATTTATTTTAAGCTGAGCACTTAGATTAAAAAGACAACTAAAAAGCGCAAGAAATAAAAAGTATTTCATTTAATTAAATTAAATTTAGATTAGCAATATTATGAAATTATTATCACAATTATAGTACAAGACACTTAAAAGGAGGTAAAAGTTGTATGTTTGTGACAAAAAAATGAAAAAATGAAAAATATATTTTTACTTGTAATTATTGGAATAGTAATAACTTCTTGCACAAAAGTAGAAGGCGAAGGCGGTTCCGGTTCAATAAAAGGTTTCGTTTATGAGTATAAAATAAACACTTTTAGTTTAGACACCACTGCTCGATATCCTGCTGCAGATCAAGATGTTTATATTATCTATGGGAACGAGGATACATTTTACGATGATAATATTAAAACAAGCTATGATGGCTCCTTTAAATTTCCTTATTTACAAAAAGGGAAATACACTGTTTTTGTTTATGAGGATTGTGCTACTTGTCTGAGTGGGAAAAAAGAAATATTGCATACAATTGAAATAACTAAAAAAAATCAGGTTATTGTTTTAGACACAATTGAAATTAGAAAACTATAATGCATAAATCTTGGTTTTTCTTATTTTTTATAGTCTTTATAAGCCATACTATTAGTTCTCAAAGAAAATTATCTCAGGCTTGGATAGATTTGAGTATTAGCAAGAAATTTTCTAAAAAACTTGATGTTTCTTTGGGGATGACGAATAGAATTGGTGATCAAGGGCTGCAAACAAATTTCTCGCAGTTTTCAGTAAAATATAAATTATCAGATTGGATTAAACCATCTATTGATTATCGTTTGGTTAGTAATCGACAAGAAAATGGTGCTTATCAACTTAGCAACCGATTAAATACTAATCTTCAATTTTCTAAGGAGCTAAAACGTTTTGATTTTGGCTTGCGTTTTCGCTATCAATATTCTTTTTCCAAATTAGTATCGCAGCAAAACGATCCAGAATTTGATTTAGCATACCGTTTTAGACCAAGCATGTCGTATGATATCAATAACAGTATTATTAGTCCAACTATGAGTGTCGAATATTTCTATAACCCAGAAAATTCTGCATTGGGAAATCGATTTACAAAATCACGTTACATTTTAGGATTTGATTTAGAGCTCAAAGGGTCCCATGAGTTAACATTTGCTTATATTTTAGATCAACAGATAAATTTACCTGATCCTCTTCAAAAACACATTTTCTCGCTTTCTTACAATTACAAGTTAAAATCTAAGAAAAAAACGCTTTAGTAAATAAGTCTTGGTTTTATCTTAAGCAGTTTTATTAGGCTCAGGATTTACAGCATTTTCAAGGTCACGATCAAACATATACATTCCACCGCTGTCAGCTCCAATTAATTTCAACTTATCCAACATAGATCTTGCTAAAGCCTCCTCTTCTAGTTGTTCTGCAACATACCACTGCACAAAATTATGAGTCGTATAGTCTTTTTCTTGTAAACAAACATCTACTAAATTATTAATACTCTCCGTTACACCAATCTCATGTTTAAGAAGAGATTCAAATACATTTTTTAAAGTAGAAAATTCCAATGGTGGTTTTTCAACGGAAGGAATAACTGCTTTTCCTCCTCGCTCGTTCACGAATTTCACTAATTTCAACATATGAAAACGCTCTTCATCAGAATGCGTGTACATAAATTTAGCAGTTCCATTTAGACCATTATTTTCTGACCAAGATGCCATAGCTAAATAATACTGAGAAGAAGATGCTTCTTTGTGAATTTGCTCGTTTAATGCTTTCTCTACTCGATTGTTCATGGATTTTTTTTACAAATTTACAAGAGTTTATCTTAAAACTCTAGGTCTGCTTCTATTTTTTTTCGAAAGGAAAGAATCATTTTTTCAAATTCAAAAAAATAATTATTTCGTTCCTTCTCATTGACTTCACTTATTAAACTAGAATTTGCTAATTGTTTATCAAGTATCTGCTTAGAATCTAAAACATATTTTTTATCAACTGTTTGCAAATAATTCATGATATTATGAGTCAGAAAAATCCCGCTAGTTTCTTTACCCGAGTAATAAATGGTTGAGTCACTATTTATAGTTTCATTCAAATACATTTCAAATTTATTTCCTTCGCTTGGTAATTCTTGTCCATAAATGAATTTTTTACCAATTTCCGCTTGAATTTGAAGGTGCTTGGAAAACAGCAACATTCTGTCGCATAAAAAAAGCGCATAACTAGGGTCTTCAAATAAATGAGATTTATAATAATATAAAATTTGCCGCATAAAACCCCGCATTAATTCTGGGTCAAAAATTTCTGTAGAAGGAATTGATGTATACAACTGAAGTATTTCTTCTCCAATAGCAAATGCTGTTTCACTTGTTTTCTGATGGAAATATTTGATTTTTTGGTATTCAGGCACTAGAAGATGTGTTTTTGCCCAAAAAAACAAACGAAAACGCATTAATTGAGGAAAGTTTACCAATTGAAAAATATGATTATTACTTATAGACAGTATAAAATGTGGTTCTGATAAACTTTTTAAGTGGCGCAAAGAATTTAAAATACCTTCCAAATAGGATTCCAATCGGAAATCATATGAATTCAGCGGTTGATAATTAAAAATCGCCTGACCACTATTAGCTTGAATAAGGAAATCAAAAGAAATATCGAAATGAATGCACAGGCGTTTAATCTCATCTATTGTTAAACTCGTTTCTCCGCGGTAACGACGGTAAACGGCATCTGGACTAATATGCAAAATATCAGACAAGGCATTAGCTAAGGACTCTTTTCCAATTAATTTTAGTTTTATTATCTTAAATAATTCTTCTTGTGTAGTGCTCATAAATTTCTTTAAAATTCAATATACAAATTATTCTTCGATGTAAACCCGGTGAACGCGGTTAGAAATAGATGTCATTATTTCATACGGAATTGTCTCTAACTTTATCGCAAGCTTTTCTAGCGTTTGATTTTCACCAATAATTTCAACCTCTTCTCCTACTTTAGCAGAAAT
>JBILAB010000209.1:0-3213 GCA_044354455.1 Crocinitomicaceae bacterium
CGTGGTTATTCTCGAGAAGATATTCTTTACCAATGGGAAAATCATGTTTTACCTTGCTACGCCAATTTTATTGAGCCGTATAAGAATACTTCAGATTTTATTTTTCGGAACGACCAACATGCAGATGAAGATTTTAAGATCTTAAGTGACAAATTAGCCACTGTTAAATCAGCGTTTAGCAGCTAGAGAAATTCTAAAAAGATGCATTTTGAGGTGTTCGAGGGAAAGGAATTACATCGCGGATATTTGTCATTCCAGTAACAAACATGATCATTCTCTCAAAACCTAAACCAAATCCAGCATGAGGTGCTGTCCCAAATTTTCGCGTTTCCATATACCAAGATAATTCCTCAGGGTCAATTCCAAATTCTACACATTTCTGGTGTAACATATCATAACGCTCTTCACGTTGCGAGCCACCAACAATTTCTCCGATTCCAGGAAACAAAACATCCATGGCAGCAACTGTTTTTCCATCATCATTCATGCGCATGTAAAACGCTTTTATTTTTGCTGGATAGTCGGTTAAAATCACAGGACACTTAAATTCTTTCTCCACTAAATAACGTTCGTGCTCACTTTGTAAGTCAATTCCCCATTCTACAGGATAGTTGAATTTTTTCTTTTTGTAGTGATTTGAATTCATTAGTACTTCAATGGCTTCAGTATATGTTAAGCGTTTAAATGGATTTTCGATAACGAATTTCATTCTTTCAATTAGCGACATTTCCGAGCGTTCTTGCTGTGGTTTTTGTTGTTGATCTTGTGCATCTCGCTCACTTAAGAACGTCAAATCTTCTTTGCAGTTTTCCATTACATAGCTGCAAAGATATTTCAAGAAGGCCTCTGTTAAATCCATGTTGTCTTTCAAATCATTAAAGGCAACTTCCGGTTCTATCATCCAAAATTCTGCTAAATGCCTTGAAGTGTTAGAATTTTCTGCGCGAAATGTTGGTCCAAAAGTATAAACTTGCCCCAGAGCCAGAGCCGCTAATTCTGCTTCCAATTGACCTGAAACCGTTAAGTTGACTTGCTTTCCAAAAAAATCTTCCTTGTAATTAATTGTTCCATCCTCATTCAATGGAGGATTTTTTGGGTCGAGGGTAGAAACATGGAACATTTCTCCAGCTCCTTCCGCATCAGAACCTGTTATGATTGGCGTGTGGAGGTTGAAAAAACCTCTGTCGTTAAAAAATTTATGGATTGCAAAGGAAACAGCATGTCTAATTCTAAATACTGCACCAAAAGTATTGGTTCTAAAACGCAAATGTGCCTGCTCACGCAAAAACTCTAAACTGTGACGCTTTGGCTGCATAACTGTTTTTTGAATATCATCTGGATGCGCGTCGCCAATAAGTTCAATGCTTGTGACTTGCAATTCTACTGCTTGTCCTGCGCCATGTGAAGCGATTAAAGTGCCACTCAATGATACACAAGCTGCAGTTGTAATCCGCTTGAGAAGGGCATCGTCAAATTTTTCAAAATCAACAACTGCTTGTAAAGAAGCAAGGCAGGAACCATCATTAATTTGAATAAAACGATTGCTTCTAAACGCCCGCACCCAACCTTTGACTGTTATTTCACTTCCTAATTGAATTCCGGCAGAATTATCAAGTAAACTCTTTATTTTTAATCGTTCCATGGTGCAAATTTATGTTTTTATAGGAAATAATCTGCAAGAAAGAGCCGGGATTTAATATGTTTATTTTTTAGGACTTACAAAATTGAGAATACTTCTTTACAGATAAATCCTACTTATTTTCCGTTCCAGTGAGTCATTGTTAAATCGAGACCTTGAACACAAAAACTTTTTATAAATTCTGTGGCTACAGAAATCCTGTCTGGTAATTCTATCACTTGATCTTTTGTCCATTGCCCAAGCACATAATCTGATTGCCGACCCTTTGGAAAATCATTTCCAACACCAAAACGCAAGCGAGCATACTCAGTTGATTTCAGTGTTTCTTGGATGTCTTTTAAACCATTATGTCCGCCGTCACTTCCTTTCGCTTTCATGCGTAATTTGCCAAATGGAAGCGCAATATCATCAGTAATTACCAATAAATTTTCTATCGGGATTTTCTCAGCTTGCAGCCAATAATTAAGTGCTTTCCCAGATAGATTCATGTAAGTTATTGGCTTTATGAAAACAAGTGTTTTTCCCTTGAATTTTCCTTCAGCCCTAAACGCTGCTTTGTTAAGCGTGAAATCTGTTTTTAGTTCTTTGGCGAGTTCATCAACAACCTTAAATCCGATGTTGTGTCTGGTTTCTTCGTATTCAGAACCTGGATTCCCTAAGCCTACAAGTAGAAATTTCATGCCTTTATTTTACCAATTTGGACAGGTATTACAATTATCTTTTGCTCGAAGATAAAAAATTCCACCAAGTACAATGTCACTTTGAAAATACCCCAAAGATTGTCGTGCGTATGCGTATGGGTCATTCCCTCGCGTTTTTACGCGATGTTGGTATAAAAATCCAACGCTATTATTTGCCTGAAGAAAGAAATGTCTAAAAAACTCTAAACGCAAGCCAAGATGCGCTGATGCACCAACTCCGGACATTGACAAAGTCGTCATGGATTTTTCGCCAGCAAAGGTGAAATCATTGTAGTTTAAAACAAGTCCAGCGCCAAGACCTGAAACAGAGTAGATAGCAAATGCATTACTCGCACGGACTAATTTATCAATGTGACTAATTTCTGCACGAATATAATTCATTCCATTCGTGTTTTCGTAATGAAAGGTTGATTCATCTGTAGTTACAGGTTCTGCATTGTAATCTCCAGACCAAGACCAATTTGATGATGGATCAATTAAGGGATTTATTTTCCCAGATAATAAATATCTTGGTCCATGTACCATAACATATTTCATGTGGTCGTAACCAAAAGAAAGGGCCCATTTTTTTTTAAAATTAAAGCCTATTCTGGTGTTAAACTGTGGAACTGTAAGTGTTGATGGATCTACATACGTTTTAAATTCTGGTGATGGGCGATCTGTTGCTTGAACTCCCGCCAAGGAAAAATCATATCCCGGACCAAAAAAACTTATTTTGCTGTCAGTATAAAAACTTCGATTGTAGCCCCAATAAACAAACATAGCGCGCTTTGCTTGTGAATCTTTACTTGTTTTTTGACTTGCACCAAGAAACGGTAAAAAGATTAAAAATGATAGAACAATTAAGGTTTTCATCTCGCAATTATTTTTATC
>JBILAB010000210.1:0-3202 GCA_044354455.1 Crocinitomicaceae bacterium
TTTTATTAATGATAATCTTTGAATCTTTATCATCAGCATCCAAGCTACCATAAGTATAATTAAAACGAAGGGTTAAACGTGAATGGTAATTAAAACGATACATCAATCCACCTGCTAAATTGGTTTCGTAAAACGGTCTAAATTGATTTAAATCGCCAATATAATACATTGTTCCAAGTGAAAACCCAAGTTCTGAGCGCGTCCAATTATTAGACTGTTGTGCATTAAATTTAAGACAACTAAATAAAAAAAATAAAAAAAATAGAAGCTTTTTCACTTGTTTAATAACGTTTTAAAGCTAAAATTATTACATTTTAAAGTACTATGAGTAAAAAGTAAAGACAATAAAATAGAAAAACTTATGAAATTTTAATTCCTCTTTTACGCTCCGTTTCCTTTAATAATACTTTTCTAATACGAAGATTTTGAGGAGTTACTTCAACATATTCATCTCCTTGAATGTATTCCAAGCACTCTTCTAAACTAAAGAGTTTTGGAGGAGCAAGTCGAACCTTTTCATCCGCACCTGAAGAACGCATATTCGACATTTTCTTAGTCTTTGTTACATTAACACATAAATCACCAGCACGAGAATTTTCTCCAATAACTTGACCTTCATAAATATTTTCATTTGGTGAAATAAAGAATTTCCCACGTTCTTGAAGATTATTTAAAGAAAAAGGTATTGATGTTCCTTGCTCTAAAGAAATTAAAGAACCATTTTGTCGACCAGAAATTTCACCTTTATAAGGTTGATATTCAACAAATCGATGATTCATAATTGCTTCACCAGCAGTTTGCGTTAATAAATAATTTCGAAGACCTATAATTCCACGCGAAGGAATTTCAAAAGTAATAATCATACGTTCACCTTTTGGAACCATGTTTTTCATTTCCCCTTTTCGTTTTGTAACAGCTTCAACTGCAGTTCCACTATGAATCTCAGGTAAATCAATTGTCAATTCTTCAACTGGTTCGCATTTAACACCCGTTACTTCTTTAATGATAACTTGAGGTTGTCCAACCTGTATTTCATATCCTTCACGGCGCATTGTTTCAATTAAAACCGATAAATGCAAAACACCTCTTCCAAAAACCATCCATTTATCAGCTTTGTCGGTATCTGAAACACGCAGCGCAAGATTTTTTTCTAATTCTTTTTGAAGTCGATCTGAAATGTGTCTAGATGTTACAAATTTTCCTTCCTTTCCAAAGAAAGGAGAATCATTTATAGAAAAAAGCATACTCATAGTTGGCTCATCCATCTTAATTGTTGGTAAAGGTTCTGGATTTTCTGCATCACAAATAGAATCTCCAATTTCAAAACCTTCAATTCCAGTAATAGCGCAAATATCTCCTGCTTGAACATGCGTAACTTTTCTCCGTTCAATTCCCTCAAAAACAAAAATCTCTTTAATTCTGTGCTTTTGTAAAGTGCCATCAGATTTAGAAACAAGAATAGCCTGGTTTTCTTTGATTTCTCCTCGTGTTAAGCGACCAATAGCAATTCTACCAACGTAAGAAGAATAGTCCAAAGATGTAATTAACATTTGAGTATTTCCTTCTTGTATAGTAATTGGCGGAAAATACTCTAAAATTGTGTCTAATAAAGCTGCTATATTATTCGTAGGTTGCTTCCAATCTTCAGACATCCAGCCATTTTTTGCCGAACCATATATTGTAGGAAAGTTTAGCTGTTCTTCATTAGCATCTAACTCAAACATTAAATCAAAGACCTTTTCATGCACCTCATCTGGCGTACAATTTTCTTTGTCAACCTTGTTTATCACTAATAAAGGTTTCAATCCTAGAGCAAGGGCTTTACCAAGAACAAAGCGAGTTTGTGGCATTGGGCCTTCAAAGGCGTCAACTAGTAAGCAAACACCGTCCGCCATATTTAAAACTCTTTCCACTTCTCCCCCAAAGTCTGCGTGACCGGGAGTGTCAATGATATTAATTTTTGTGCCTTTGTAAAGAACAGATACATTTTTTGAAACGATAGTGATTCCTCTTTCACGTTCCAAATCATTGTTATCCATAATTAAATCTCCAGTAAGACGCTCTCTCTCGTTTTCAACATTACCTGCTTCAATCATTTTATCAACCAAGGTAGTTTTACCGTGGTCAACGTGAGCTATGATTGCAATATTCCTTATTTCCATTTAATCTTTTATTTTATAAAACAACTTTTTGAATGATATTATTAATATTTCTTTTTCCCAAAACCACCACCTGGGCTTCTTCTCTCTCTCGTTTCACCAGGATTGGATACTCGGTCATTCAACTTTGGACTTGAAAATCCTTCACCTGTTCTTTTTCCAGCATACGATCCGCCGCTTCGGCTTCCAGAGAAACCACCGCTTCGAGAACTTCCGCCACCATAACCACCACTTCTTTCTCCACCGCCTCTTGGCTTATCACCACCATAACCGCCACTGCGTTCACCACCACCTCTTGGTTTATCGCCACCATATCCACCACTTCTAGAACCGCCACCAAAGCTTCCACTTCGAGATCCACCGCCGAAAGATCCACTTCTTGGTTTATCACCGCCATATCCGCCACTTCTTGGTTTATCGCTTCTATCGCTAGTTTCTGTAGATGTTGTAATTTCAATACTTACTTGGTGACCTTCAAACTCAGTTCCGTTAACAGTTTTTAATATTTTATCTGAATGTTCTTCATCTGCTTCAAAAAATGAAAATGAAGTCATAATATCAATTCTTCCAATAGCTGCTGAATTCAATCCTGTAGCATCACAAACTACACGCAATAAAGCACCTGGATTAAAACCATCACGACGACCGATATTTACAAAAAACCTAGTTTTCCCCTCTTCACGAACACGTTCTCTTCTAGTCGGTCGATCTACTGAAGAACGATCATCATTGCGAGCAGCAGCATTTAAATCTCCTGCACGTTGATAATATTCAATAAAACGATTAAATTCAGCAGATACAAAGCGCTTGATAACATCTTCTTTAGAAAATTCCTCAAAAGCTGCTAAAATCTGAGGCATAAACTTTGTAATATCTTTTTCTTTAACCTCTTGTGCGATTGTGTTATTAATCAACTTCATCAACTGAATTTCACAAATCTCTTCAGCACCTGGAATTTCTCCTTGACGAAAGCTGGTGCGCATTTGTCGCTCAATTGCTTTAATCTTTACCATCTCTCGTCCATTTACAAGAACCAAAGACTC
>JBILAB010000046.1:0-11652 GCA_044354455.1 Crocinitomicaceae bacterium
ACGAAGATTTGCGAGAAAGTATTGCCTTAAAATTTAAACGCGATAATAATTTAGTTTATACAAAAGATCAAATTGTTGTTTCTACTGGCGCAAAGCAGTCAATTGCAAATGTTGTTTTAAGCTTAATTAATCCTGGAGATGAAGTAATTATACCTGCTCCCTACTGGGTTTCTTATTTGGAAATTGTCAAAGTTGCAGAAGGAATTCCAGTTATTGTTCATGCAGGAATTGAGAATGATTTTAAAATTACTGGTGCTCAACTCGAAGCAGCAATTACCCCAAAAACAAAATTAATGCTCTTCTCTACGCCTTGTAATCCTACTGGTTCTGTATATTCCAAAGATGAATTAAAAGATTTAGCAAACGTGTTACAAAAATACCCCTCTTTAATCGCCCTTAGCGATGAAATATACGAACACATAAATTTTGAAGGAAAACACGAAAGTTTGGCGCAATTCCCTGAAATATACGATCAGGTAGTTACGGTAAATGGTGTTTCTAAAGCATGGGCTATGACTGGCTGGCGACTTGGTTACATTGCAGCTCACAAAGATATTGCAGCAGCCTGCGATAAAGTTCAAGGTCAATTTACATCTGCAACCTGTTCTATTACACAAAAAGCAGCGATTGCAGCGATGAATGCTGATCCAAAAATATTAGACGAAATGATTGGCGCATTTAAAAGCAGACGAAAATTGGTTTTAGATGCTTTGTCAGAAATTCCCGGTCTTGTTTCAAACAAACCAGGAGGAGCTTTTTATGTATTCCCTAATGTGTCCTCCTTTTTTGGGAAATCATATAATGGTAGAATAATTTCTAATTCTGATGAACTTTGTATGTATCTTTTAGAAGAAGGACTTGTTGCACTTGTTGGTGGAGATGCATTTGGAGATCCTAATTGTATGCGTATTTCCTACGCAGCTTCAGAAAAAACATTAACAGAAGCAATGAAAAGAATTAAAAATGCGCTTTTAAACTTACACTAGTGAATTATAAAGACTTATTTGATAAATTTAATGGACTGCGAATACTCGTTATTGGTGATGTTATGCTAGATGCCTATGTTATGGGCAAAGTAAATCGCATTAGTCCAGAAGCACCTGTTCCAATTGTTTCCCTTGAAAACGAAGATGCACGAATAGGAGGAGCTGGAAATGTTGCTCTAAACCTACTCGCCTTAGGAGCAAAACCGATAATTTGTGGTGTTATTGGAGAGGACTCTTCAGGTGATAAACTCCTAAATTTATTTGAAAAAAATGGAATTTCAACAGATGGTCTTGTTAAAAGTATCGCGAGGAAAACCACAGTAAAAACAAGAGTAATCTCCAATAAACAACAATTACTTCGTATTGATTCAGAAAGTACTTTTCCTTTGTTAGAAAGCGAAGGAATTAAGCTAAATGATACTATTCAAAATATTATAAATCAAGGTGTTGACGGAATAATATTTGAAGATTACAACAAAGGAGTTTTAACAGATTCTGTAATTCAAAATACAATTAAAATTGCTAAAGAGAAAGATATTCCAACAGCTGTAGATCCCAAAAAAGAAAACTTCTTAAGCTACAAAGGTGTAAGTCTATTCAAACCAAACCTAAAAGAATTAAAGGAAGGATTAAACCTCAATTTTGATTTTAATTCGAATAAAGATTTATTTGAGAAAGGGATTGAAGTATTGGAAGAAAAATTACAGAACGAGATTTCATTTGTAACACTCTCAGAAAATGGTGTCTTCATTAAAAACCAAACTGAAAAATATTACGTGCCAGCTCATATGAGAAGTATTTCTGATGTTTCAGGTGCTGGAGATACTGTTATTGCAGTGGCAACACTGTGTTTAATTTCAGGTGCAAGCACAAAACAAATTGCTGAAATTTCAAATTTAGCCGGTGGTTTAGTCTGTGAAAAATCAGGTGTAGTAAGCATCTCTAAAAATGATTTATTAGAAGAGGTTTCTGAACTTCTTAGCTAACTATTTGTTGGAGTCAATATGCCTGAAAAACTAGTTAAACCATATAATTCTGAAAAATCTAAAAAAGAGGAAGTAGCTGAAATGTTTAATAATATTTCAGCTAATTACGATTTCCTAAATCATTTCCTATCACTTGGAATTGATCACTTGTGGCGAAAAAAAGCAATTAAGCAATTAAAAAACCTTGAGGTTAAAAAAGTAATAGATATCGCAACGGGTACTGGTGATTTTGCTATTGCAAGTTTAAAATTAAATCCTGATGAAGTAATTGGCGTAGATATTTCCTCTGGTATGCTAGAGGTTGGAGCAAAAAAAATGAAAAATAAAGGACATGATAAGACCATAAAAATGATCTTAGGAGATTCTGAAAACTTGGTTTTTGAAGACAATTATTTTGATGCATTGACAGTTGGATTTGGTGTTCGTAATTTTGAAAATCTCGAAAAAGGCTTAAGTGAAATGTTGCGTGTAATAAGACCAGGTGGGAAAATAGTGATTTTAGAATTCTCAAAACCGAAAAAATTTCCTGTAAAACAAGTATTTTCATTTTACTCAAATTACTTTATACCATTTTTTGGTAAAAGAATTTCAAAAGATCCTCAAGCTTATGCTTATCTCCCTGAAAGTGTAGCAGCTTTCCCTGAAGGTAAAGAATTTGAAGAAATCTTAAAAAAATTGAACTACAGAAATGTAGATTCGATTATTTTATCTGGTGGAATTGCAACAATTTATACTGGGATCAAATAAGTTTGCAACAAAGCATGTCATCTTTCGTTACTAATAACAAATGAAACACACTTTAATATTTCTTTTTTGTTTGTTCGTAAATCAACTCTTTTCACAAAAGTTTTACCAAGAAAGATACAAAAATTTCGATAAGCGGCTTTTTCATTTTGGCTTTATGCTCGGAACTAACACGTCTGATTTTACCAAGTATGAAAAACTTGATGTCTACAACCAGCCCTATCAATTTTACAATTCAACTTATTCATTGCAAGCAATTAAATCTAATCCAACTATTGGAGGGCAACTCGGAATTCTAACAACTTTAAAATTAGGAACGCCACTTCTGAAATTACGTTTTATGCCTACATTGTCTTTTGAAGAAAGAGTTTTGAGTTATACCTTTGAAAAAATTACTTCATCGGATACAGTACAATATTTAAAAGATCAACGCGTAAATTCTACAAATTTATCTTTTCCTTTTATTTTAATGTTTCGCGCCAAGCGACTAAATAATTTTACAGCCTATGCCCTTATTGGAGGTTCTTATTCCATAGATTTACAATCACAAGAAAATTCTGCGCAAAATTATTTTGATCCTTTTTTAAAAATTCGAAAGAACGACTTTCAAGGACAAATCGGAGGTGGACTTGAGTTTTTTGCTCCATACTTTAAATTTGCCGTAGAGTTAAAATATTCTCATGGAGTTAGAAATGTTTTAATCCAAGATCAAACACCTTTTGATCGACCAATAGAAAAATTATACAACAAAGGTTGGTGGATTTCATTAATTTTTGAGGGATAATGGAAGAAATTTCATTTCAATGTTCTCCAGAAGAAGCAAGAAATTCTGAATTTATTTCTGCTAAGCTCAAACAAGAATTTTTAGGTGAAAAAGACCAAAAAATCTACTTTCTATTAAAAAAAAGAAGTATAGATTCGAGAAAAAGAGCGATAAAAATAAATCTAAACTTTCTAGTTTCATTAGAGGAATTCAGTGAAGCTGTCAACTTTGATTTCGACTTTAAAAATGTCACAGAATCAGAAAGTATTCATATAATTGGTGCCGGACCTGCAGGACTGTTTGCTGCATTAAGAGCATTGGAAAGAGGATTTAAACCAATTATTTTTGAAAGAGGAAAAGATGTCAGAGAGAGAAGACGAGATTTAGCGATTCTAAACAAAGAAGGGCGTGTAAATTCTGAATCAAATTATTGCTTTGGTGAGGGAGGAGCAGGAACATATTCAGATGGAAAGTTATACACCCGCTCTAAAAAAAGAGGAGATGTTGAACGAATCCTTCAAATGCTAGTATATTTCGGAGCAAACGAAGATATTTTAGTAGAAGCACACCCGCATGTTGGAACAAATAAACTTCCGCAAATAATTACAGCGATACGAGAAAAGATTATTGATTGTGGTGGTGAAATTCATTTTGAACATAAGTTATCAGATCTTACTTTAAAAAATCAAACTATCTCAGAGATCGAGATAAATGGAAATAAAAAAATTAAAATTTCAAATCTCATTTTAGCAACCGGTCATTCCGCAAGAGATATCTTTGAATTACTACACAGAAAAAAAATTGAGGTTTTAGCAAAGCCATTTGCAATTGGTGTCCGCATTGAACATACGCAAGAACTGATTGACAAAATACAATACCATGGTAGGTTAAATGACGAGTATTTACCTCCGGCTTCCTATAATTTAGTAGCACAAATTGAAGGAAAAGGAGTTTATTCGTTTTGTATGTGTCCCGGTGGAATTGTTGCACCATGTGCCACAGAAAATAAAGAAGTTGTCACAAATGGTTGGTCACCTTCGAAAAGAAATAATCCCTATTCGAATTCCGGAATTGTAGTGAGTATCGAACCGAAAGACCTAAAAGGCGATCAAAATGACCCGTTTATTTGTTTGAATTTTCAACGGGAAATAGAAGAGAAATGTTGGGAATTAGCTGGAAAAAATCAAAAAGTGCCAGCTCAAAGACTGCTCGATTTTATTCAAAAAAAGAAATCTGTTGATTTTCCAAAATCGAGTTATCAGCCCGGAATTTCCAGCGTTGAAATGGATGCAATTTTTCCACGATTCATAGTTAGTCGACTACGAAAAGGATTTATAGAATTTGGAAAAAAAATGAATGGTTTTATCACCAATGAAGCTGTTATTCATGCTCCTGAATCGCGGACTTCTTCGCCAGTTTTAATTCCAAGAAACAAAGAAACTTTACAGCATATTCAAATTTCAAATTTATATCCTTGCGCTGAAGGTGCCGGTTATGCTGGTGGAATTATTTCTGCGGCAATTGACGGCATGAAATCAGTGGAAGCAATTGTAGATAAGCACAAGAATTTAAATCCCTAAGCATAAGTGCTTTTTTTGTAAAACAATCAACTGGAATTACTAACTATTTGAACTCAAAATTGTACCTTTATTGAAATTTAGGTCAAAACTTGACTTACTATTTAAATAAAATGGCGATTTATTCTTTTAATGGTTTTATTCCTGTTGTCAAAGCATCTAGTTTTGTTCATCCAAACGCTACGGTTACTGGAAATGTGCTAATTGGCGAAAATGTTTACATTGGCCCCGGAGCTGCTATTCGAGGAGATTGGGGACAGATAATCATAGAAGATGGCTGTAATGTTCAAGAAAATTGTACAATACACATGTTTCCTGGTACGACTGTTCTTCTTGAGAAAGGTTCCCATGTTGGACATGGAGCTATAATTCATGGGGCAAGCTTAGGTGAAAATTGTTTAATCGGAATGAATTCCGTAATTATGGATGATGTTATAATTGGAAAAGGTTCTATTGTCGCTGCCTTAACTTTTGTTTCTAGCAATACAATAATTCCAGAAAGAAGCTTGGTTGTTGGTAATCCTGGAAAAGTAATAAAACAAGTGAGTGATGAAATGCTTGCATGGAAAACAGAAGGAACAAAATATTACCAGAAATTACCAGCGGATTGTCAAAACACATTAATTGCTTGCGAAGCATTAACAGAAATTGAAGCGAATCGTCCAATGCAAGAAAAAGATTACTTTAAATTCTCTAAATAAGTTTATAATTAGTTACTTTTAAAAAAAAGAACAATGAAAAAAACAAGCACATTTTTATTTTTTATGCTCATTTCTGTATTTTACAGTTTTGGTCAATGTCCAGTGAATCAATCTGAATTAACAATCACAATTGTTCCAGATGATTATCCACAAGAAACAACATGGAAAGTATTTGTAAATAATATTCAAATTGCCAATGGAACTACAAACAATGCAACACTTTGCGTAGATTCTTCTGCTTGTATTCGTTTCGTAATGTATGATTCGGCTTATGATGGCATCTGTTGTGGCTATGGGAATGGTTCTTTTAATGTTCAATTAGAGGGCATTACTGTTGCTTCAGGTGGACAATTTAGCAATATTTCATCACATACTTTTAATTGCCCTCAAGGCTCTGCGTGCAACAATCCAATTCCTATTACCTCCGGAAGTTTTACAGCACCTTATCCAAACACATTCTATTCATTCACACCTTCATTAAGTGGAATGTATTCAATTTCAACCTGCGACTTGAATACTTGTAATACAAAATTATGGGTGTATGAATTTTGTAATGAATTTGCTTATGAAGTAGATAATACTGGAACTATATTTTACAATGACGATAACACTATTTGCGGAAATTTAGCTGATATTAATGCAATTTTAATTGCTGGAACAACTTACATTATAAAAGTTGGAATAAATGAAGCTACTTCCTGTTCTACGCCCATCGGTTTTTCAATCATTTATGATGGTCCAATTATTGGTTGTATGGACCCACTAGCTTGTAATTATAATCCCAATGCTACGCAATCTAACAACAGTTGTATATATTATCCAAGTCCAAATTGTTTAGGTCCAGATTTAATTATTCTACAAGATGTTATTCTTAACTCTCTTGAAATAAGAGAAGAACAGGCAACAAATTGTCAAGTTGTAGAGGGCTGCATGACTGGCTATGGTCAACGAACTGTTTTAGCTTTCACAACCTGGATAAAAAATATTGGTGACATTGATTATTATGTAGGAAATCCCACTGCAAATCCAACTCAGTTCACTTTTGGAAACTGCCATGGTCATGCTCACTATGAAGGATATGCAGATTATATTTTATACAGGAATGATGGACAAAATATTCCAATAGGACACAAAAATGGATTCTGTGTAATGGATTTAGAATGCAATGATGGAGGTACTGGCCAATATGGCTGTTCAAACATGGGAATTTCAAAACAATGTGGCGATATATATGACAGAAGTTTAGAATGTCAATGGATTGATATTACAGATGTTGATACTGCTGAATATATCTTAGCTATCAAAGTAAATTGGGATCAATCTCCAGATGCTTTAGGTCGTTATGAAACGAATTATGCAAATAATTGGGCGCAAGTTTGTCTTCGTATAACAATGAATGCTGCCGGTGAAAAAGGGTACGAGATTCTTCCAAATTGTCAGCCTTTTGTTGATTGTGCCGGAACAGCTTATGGTAATGCAGTAATTGACTGTCAAGGAAATTGCAATGGAACTGCACTTCGTGGAGATTTAAATAACAATAGTGCTCTTGAAACTAACGACGTTGTTTCGTATCTTCAACATAGCGTAAATCTTAATTTAAATCCTCAAACGTGTAACGATTTGTCTGCAGACAATAAAATTAATATTTGGGATGCTGGATTATTATCCAATTGTATTTTGAATGGTGCAACTAATAATTCTGAATGTACATTTCCAAATACTGTTCAAAATCCGAGTCAAATAGTTACATTTTCTAATGAAGGTGTCTATACGCAGTTTGCAAATCCCTCAGTAGGATATATGGACATATCAATTTTAAACTCAAGTACAAAAGTTACAGGTTATCAATTTGCTATAAATGGTGCAACAATTTCTGGAGTATCAAGTTTAATCAATCCCCTTACCTATCCTGTTCAATTAGAATACAGTTCAACAAATGGCCAATTAGCTGGATTATCACTTATTGATAGTATGATTCCAAAACATACTACCTTAACACCATTTATCCGTGTATTTCTTGAAAACATTACTTCAGATTCTCTAATCTGTTTATCCCTAAATGCAGCAGCCTTAAACAATGTATATGAACCAGTTACTGTAAATGTTTTGAATCCTTGTTCAGGTTCACTTGGTGTTTTAGAAAATCTAAATCCAAGTGATTTTATGATTTATCCAAATCCATCGAATCAAGCTCTAAATGTTTCATATATTGGTCAAAATGAAAAAATTGACTTAAGGATTTTTGATGCTTTAGGAAATGAAATCTATAAAGACAAACTTAATTTTAATTCACAAATTCATACCATAAATACTGAAACCCTTAGTAATGGTGTATATTACATGCAGCTATCTAATAAATTTGGGGATTTAAGAAAAAGTTTTACAATTGTTCATTAATCTTTGATTATTCGTTACTTATAATTGTCTCTAATAAGAAGAATTAATTAACTTTGCTTCCCGTAGTTACAAATTTATTTCATGTCCAATTCAACAAAGTATGTTTTTGTAACCGGGGGCGTAACATCTTCTCTGGGAAAAGGTATTATTTCTGCTTCATTAGCGAAACTTCTTCAAGCAAGAGGTTACTCAACAACAATTCAAAAATTAGATCCTTATATCAATATCGATCCAGGAACATTAAATCCTTATGAACATGGAGAATGTTTTGTGACGGATGATGGTGCAGAAACAGACCTCGATTTAGGTCATTACGAGCGTTTTCTGAATGTTCCTACTTCTCAAGCAAACAATGTTACTACCGGAAGAATTTACCAAGCAGTAATAGAGAAAGAAAGACGAGGAGATTATCTAGGCAAAACTGTTCAAGTTATTCCTCATATTACTGATGAAATTAAAGACCGCATCCAATTACTTTCCAAAGATGGAAAATTTGATATTATTATTACAGAAATTGGCGGGACTGTTGGCGATATTGAATCACTACCTTATGTTGAGGCTGTTCGTCAAATGCTTTGGGAACATGAAGAAGATTGTATTGTCATCCACCTGACACTTGTTCCATACTTATCTGCTGCTGGAGAATTAAAAACAAAACCAACACAACATTCTGTAAAGCAAATGATGGAATTGGGTGTACAACCTGATATTTTATGCTGTCGTACAGAACATGAACTAGATTTAACACTTAGAAAGAAAATTGCAAAATTTTGCAACGTTTCTATAAATGCAGTAATTGAGGCAAGAGATGCAAACTCAATATATGATGTCCCACTACTTATGCAAGCAGAGGAACTTGATAAAGTTGTTTTACAGAAATTGGGTTTAATCACGAAAACAAATCCGGATTTATCAGATTGGAAAGCATTTCTTCAACGCTTAAATAATCCTAAAAAAGAAGTTACAATTGGCCTAATAGGAAAATATGTAGAATTAAAAGACTCCTATAAGTCAATTAGTGAATCCTTTATTCATGGTGGAGTTGCAAATGAAACAAAAGTCAATGTAGTATGGATTCACTCCGAAACATTGACAAAAGATAATATTCAAGAAAGCCTTGGGCATTTAAATGGCATATTGGTAGCCCCTGGATTTGGAACAAGAGGTATTTCTGGAAAAATTGAAGCGGTTAATTTTGCGAGAGAAAATAATATTCCATTTTTAGGAATCTGTTTGGGAATGCAAGTTGCGGTTATCGAATTTGCACGGAATGTCTTAAAAATGACAGATGCAAACTCAACAGAAATTTCTGAAAAGACAAAATTCCCTGTGATTTCTATGATGGAAGAACAAAAACAGGTTTCTTATTTTGGAGGAACAATGCGTTTGGGAACATACAAATGTCAATTAAAATCAAATTCTAAAGCTTCCCGTGCCTACAATTCTGAAAACATTAATGAACGACACAGACACCGATTTGAATTTAATAATAGCTACCTCGAACAATTCGAAAAAGCTGGAATGCTTGCTTCAGGAAGAAATCCAGAAACAGGATTAGTTGAAGTTATCGAAATCCCAAATCACCCTTGGTTTGTTGGTGTCCAATTTCACCCAGAATATAAAAGTACAGTGGCAAAACCTCATCCCCTATTTGTTGCTTTCGTTCAAGCAGCACTAACTCATAAAACAAAAAAATAATGGATCGCAATACCTTAACAGGCTTAGTCTTAATTGGATTAGTCTTAACAATTTTCTCAATTATAAACCAACCTTCAGAAGAAGATTTAAAGAAAGCAAAAATAGAAGCAGCGCAAAAAACAGAGCGAGAAGTCAAAGAGAAGAAAAGTGAAGCTCGGGGAAAGACAACTATAAAAACCTCTACTAAGAAAGCTGGGGATCTTGCTAAAGTAGTTTCAAAAGGAGAGATTATTCGACTAGAAAATGAAAAACTGATCGTTGACTTTAATACCAAAGGTGGTATAGTTGCTGCAGTTTATTTAAAAGAATATAAGTCATATGATGATTTTTCTAAAAAGAAAGACAAGCCAATTTGTCTTTTTAGAGATGGTGATGCTCATAACCAACTTGTATTCCCTTTTAAAAACCAAAAGATTTATACAAAGAATTATCTATTTGATGTTTCACAGCAAACTGACAACAAAATTGTCTTTGAAATGGGAATTGATGGTGGAAAAATTATTCAAACCTATCAGTTAAAAGCAAATAAATTTGACTTAGATTATACAATTCAAGCCAAGGGATTAGAAAATATCAGTAAAGAAAATATCCTATTAAATTGGAAAACAGCATTTCGTAAAACAGAACGCTTGTTTAGTGAACAAAGAAGAGTTTCAACAATTTGTTACAATCAGAAAAATAAGGGATTCTCCTATCTTAGTGAAACTGCTGACGATTATCTAGAGGCTGAGGATGCACTACAGTGGGTTGCATATAAACAAAGCTATTTCTCATCAATTCTTCAACCCAAAGAAGGTTTTGAAAAAATTGGCTCAAAAATGGGTGTCAAAACCTACAAAGAAGGGAGTGAAAAAAATTGGTCGCATTTAAAGGATTATAATTCTACACTTGATCTAAATTTTAAAGGTGATAAAGCGTCTTTCTCATGGTATTTTGGACCAAATGACTACCAAATATTAAACTCGTATAAATCTGATTACGATGAAATTTTAAACTTTGGCTGGGGGCTTTTTAGATGGATAAATTTATATGCCGTTCAACCTATTTTTACTTTATTGGTAAACACAAAAATTGGAATGGGGATTGCAATTCTTATTTTAACACTGGTACTTAAATTAATTCTAATGCCGATTCAATGGAAGATGTTTGTAAGCTCAGTAAAAATGAAGATTCTAAAACCTGAAGTTGATGAATTAAATGCAAAATATCCGAAAAAGGATGATGCTATGAAAAAACAGATGGAAATGATGACTTTGTACAAAGAATCTGGCGCAAGTCCACTAGCAGGATGTATTCCAATGTTAATTCAAATGCCAATTTTACTTGCAGTATTCCGTTTTTTTCCTTCAGCTTTCGAATTGCGACAACGACCCTTTTTATGGGCAGAAGATTTATCTTCCTATGACTCTATTTTTGAATTTGGATTCAATATTTGGCCATACGGAGATCACGTAAGTTTATTTACCCTACTGATGGCTGGTACAACTTTGGTTTATACCGTGATGAATAGTGGAAACATGCAACAGCCCCAACAACCTGGAATGCCAAACATGAAAGTTATCATGTATATTTTTCCAATCATGATGATCTTCTTCTTTAATAATTACTCTGCTGGATTAAGCTACTATTATTTTATTTCTACTTTAATTTCTATCCTAATGATGTTGGTGATTAAGAAGTTTTTTGTTGATGAAGATAAATTGCGTATAAAAATGGCAAATAGAAAAACTCAAAATGCCAGCGGTGTTAAAGAAAAAAAGAAATCTCGTTTCCAAGAAAAACTAGAGGAAATGCAGAGAA
>JBILAB010000211.1:0-3176 GCA_044354455.1 Crocinitomicaceae bacterium
GTTTTAGGTGCAGCTGGTCAAAACACATTAATACTTGGAGCAGATCAAAAAGCGATATTTAATGGAGCTGCGGATATTAATGGTAACACTAATATTAGCGGCAACACCAATATTGGTGGGAATACAACTATTAATGGTATCACAAGTTCAAGTGGTTTAGTAACAGGATATAATTTGGAGGGTTTCAGGCTTCAAAACGGAAGCGGTTACCTTTCAGGATTTAGTACAGATGGAAATACAAGAACGGGATACCTCCAATTTAACAATGGTAATAATGTTGTTTTAAGAGCAGAAGAATCAAATGCACTTCTTTTAGGTGCAGCTGGTCAAAATACATTAACACTTGGAGCAGATCAAAATGCAAACTTCGGTGGGAATGTGACAGCTAGTTCATTTGTCAAATCAGGAGGTACTTCTTCTCAATATTTGATGGCAGATGGTTCAACTTCATCGGGCCCCTCAGGGCTTGTAACTGCGGCTGGATTATCATCAAATTATATCCCAAAATTCGATGGTGGATCTTCATCATTGGTCAATAGTTCTATTTCTGAAGATGGTACTGCACTATATGTTGGAAACCCTAACGGTGGAGGAGGAATCTATTCTGGATTAAATTCAGATAACAATACAAGATTAATGGTTAATGGTGGACGTGAACTTGAAAGTATTAAAATGTCATTCAATGGAGATCCGTACAATACAGAATTATCATTTAACTGGTATAGTTCAGCTTGGAGAATGAGAACAGAAAGAAATAGTGGCGATATCACCGATTTATCTTTTTGGAGAACAGCTGGTGGTTCAACGACTGAGGCAATGAGATTGACTTCTGAGGGTAAATTAGGAATTGGTACAAACAGTCCATCTGAAAAATTGGATGTTGCAGGAAATGTAAGTGCGAATGGGTATAAAATTCCTGGCGGTACTTCTTCTCAGTTTTTGAAAGCCGATGGTTCTGTTGATGCGAATACTTATTTGACAACATCAGGTACAGCAACCAATGTTTCAGGTATAGTAGAAATAGCTAACGGAGGAACAGGCTCATCATCTCAAAACTTTGTAGATTTAACAAATAATCAAACCATTCAAGGAGTTAAAATTTTTACGGAAAAAACAGTGGTTGGAGCGTCGTCGCCTACAAGCACATCTGCAGTTTTAGAAGCAAATTCAACTACTCAAGGGTTTTTACCTCCAAGGATGACTTTTGCACAACGACAAGCAATTCAATCGCCTGTAAGCGGATTGATTGTTTATTGTACAAACTGCGGCCCATCAGGTCAACCACAATATTATGATGGCTCAGCCTGGGTTAACATGATTGGAGGTACTGCTATAGAAGAATGGATACCTGTTGTTGGAGAGTCATTTAGAGGAGGTAAAATAGCATATGTTTTTCAGCCCGGAGACCCGGGGTATGATGCCAATGTACCACATGGATTGATTTCTGCAACTGAGGATGTTTCAATTAATGGCCAAAGAGCAGCAGTCTCATGGGGATGCCTCAATAACCCACCTCAACAAAATGACATTCCACAGCTTTCTGGGGCATTAGGTACAGCTATTGGAACCGGAAGTCAAAATACTATAGATATTCTTGCTGGATGTTCTGAAGAAAATATAGCTGCCAAACTTGCTGCAGATTTTACAAGTGGGGGATATTCGGATTGGTTTTTGCCGAGCAGTGTCGAGTTAGAAAAATTGCATGCTGTAAGGACAATAATTGGTGGATTTGAGGATTTACTCTGGTATTGGAGCTCTACACAGATTGGCAGTGCCGCATCTGCCTTCTGGTTTGGCGTAGGCGCTGCAGGCCCCATCGATAAGTTTGATTTACGCGCTGTTCGTCCGATTCGATATTTTTAATTTGTGTTAGTCGAGCATTAAAAATAACGGCTAAATCCATGCAAAAAAACTTAAATCCCTGCATCTATTCCCGTTTAAAAAATGGGTGGTATTACATTAGTTCTATTACTTCTTTTCGTAGTGCACTAATTACTTAGGCTTACATCTGTTAATCATTGGACAATTAATTAATTCAACAATTTTGGGAATTTCAGATTCCTTAAATCCTCTTGAGGTAAGGAGGTGACTCGTCACAAAAGATAATTGTAACTGAATAGCTACGCAACATTTATTTTATTTTATTTGTGTTGTATTTTAGAATTTAGTTTTATAATAAATGCATCTTCATTTTCAGGAGAAATAAGCAATTCATCGTAGCTATTATAAGTAATAATAAGCCCTTTTATAGCAGTTGACATTTTCAAACCTCCATAAAGAACACTTTCTTGGCGTTCAATTTTTTTGATAGTTGCATATGGAATTTTATGCTTCCAAAAAGAATATTTACAGAGTAGGTGATCACTTTCAAAAGTAAAATGAGTTGTGAAGATTGCCGCTATTAAAAAGCTAATGATTAAAAGGAAAATAAGTCCGAAAATTATTGCTTCAAGAGTGTTTTTATTCTGATAAATTGAGACTTCACCAACTAGAAAAACTGAAAGTAAAAAAAGGATTATTGACTTGTAAAACCAATCAACTTTTGTTTTAAAGCGCATCTATTCCCATGTAAAAAGTGGGCGGCTTCCCATTAGTTCCTTAACTTCTTTTCGTAGCGCACTAATTTCTGAGGATTGCTCTCTGTTCATCAATGCACGATCAATTAGTTCAACAATTTTAGGAATTTCAGCTTCCTTAACTCCTCTTGAGGTAATTGCAGGAGTCCCAACGCGAATTCCAGAAGTAATAAAGGGCGATTCTGTATCAAAAGGCACCATGTTTTTATTGACTGTGATATCTGCTAAAACCAAGAAATTTTCAGCATCTTTCCCACTTATGCCTTTGGATCTAAGGTCAATTAACATGCTGTGATTATCAGTTCCACCAGAAACGATATTATAACCCAATTTCATAAATTCACTCGCCATAACGCTTGCATTTATTTGAACTTGTTGCATATAGGTTTTATATCCAGGTGTTAATGCTTCACCGAATGCTACAGCTTTTGAAGCAATAACGTGCTCGAGAGGTCCACCTTGAGTTCCCGGAAAAACAGCAGCATCTAGTAAAGCCGCCATTGATTTCGGATTACCATTATTCCATAACAAACCAAAAGGATTGTCAAAATTATGACGCATCATAATAATTCCTCCACGAGGTCCACGAAGTGTTTTGTG
>JBILAB010000047.1:0-11551 GCA_044354455.1 Crocinitomicaceae bacterium
ATAAAATTTTAGAAGCATTTGATTGGTACGACACATTTGCTTTATGGACATCCTACTCAGGTTCAATTTCAATTTTATCAGCAAAATCAGAGAAATTTAAACAAACTTCTTGGGTTAAGCGAATTACCGATGAACTTGCAAAAACGAATGAGCCAGCTACAAAATTTAGGAAGCAAATTTCTGCATTGTTTCAAGTTGAAAAAACAGATCTAGTCTTTATAAATTCAAGGATTAACGCAGCATATTCTTATTTCTTTGATATCTTAGACCCTTTAGTTTTAGAAAGCTTCCGTAAATTACTGGAACTTAATCAAGTTAAAAAGACAAAGCAAGTAGTTGAAGAATTAGAGCCTTTATGCGAAGAATTACTGCAAATAGTTTTAACGCTAAAGCGCCTTCGTTTGTTTTTTGAAGCACTAACTAATGGAAAAGAAATCACAAAAGAAATTTATAGAGTTTCAGAAATAGAGAACTACAAAGTATCGAAATTAGCAGTAATACAAAATGATTTTAGGCAAAACAAAGTAACAACATTACTAGAATTTGATGATGGCATTGGATTTATTCCACTAAAAATAAAGAATAAAGCGCCTAAAGAGCAAAAAAAATCAACCTACGATCAAACGCTAGAATTAATACACCTTGGAAAAAACGTTCAAGAAATTGCCAAAGAAAGACAGCTTTCAGTATCCACAATTAATGGGCATTTCGCACAGTTAATTCGAGTTGAGAAAATTGAACTAAGAGATGTGATGGAACAAAAAAGAATTACAGAAATAAAAAACCTTCTAGAAGGGAAAGAATTTTTCTCGCTATCAAAAATACGCGAAGAACTTAATAACCAAGTTTCTTGGGACGAACTTAGACTTTACCAAGCATCTACAATAATCTAATTCAAAGAAAGAAATTTATACCTACTTAGTATACTGAATTACCGCATTTCCAAGAACAGTTGAAATTGAAAATGCATTTTCACCAAATTGTGTTATTTGTATTTTCTCTGAACCTTTTAAGTCCTGATTAGCTATAAATTGACCTGAAGTATTTAATAAATATAACTTATTCTCTATTGCATCAAGAATACCAATTAAAATTATTCCATTTTTGCCTGACTTCACAGAACAACTGCTTATATCAGACAGATTCATTATTTTCTTCCACTTAACAATCCCATTATGATCTATCGCGCTTAGTTCATTCGTATTTTTTATCAATAGAACAAGGTTGTTATTTTCAAAATAATGACCTATAATACTAGAATTTGATTTTATCTTAGATATTTTACTTTGTGCGTTTGAATTAATTATTTGAAGTGAGTTATTTATTATTCCCGCAAAAAATAATGAGGAATTATCTGTAAATAACTGAAAACTTGAATCACAAGTTATTTTTTTAGTTACTGAGCGACTTTGAGGATTCAAAAAATAAATCATGTTTTGGGTTAATATTCCAATTTGATTTTTTTTATCTTTTTGATACTGTCCTGTCTGTTTTATTAAGCCATGTGTTGAAAATTGCTTGATTACAGAACCTTTTTCGTTTAATAGCGAAAAATTATTTGCTCCATTAACTGTAAAAAATTCTTCTTTTGAACTAAATTTTAGTGGAGCTATGCCATTAGTTGCAAGTAGACGATAAATAATCCGACCATTTTTGTCAATGACTTGACATTCTCCGTTAAGTAAAAGAGATACGTAGTTTTTATCTGATTTGAAATCCTTTAAAATTACATCATTATTGAGCAATTGTTTTTCCCATTTTCTAAGTCCATTTATATAACCGATTAATTTATTACTTTCAGTTAAAGTAATTACATTTCCTCTTTCATCTAAGGCTATAAAATCTTTAATCCTTTCGCCAATATTCATTGTAAAATAATCTTTGTCATTTTCTTGCTCCTCGACATTGATTTTATTTGATGCAATGTATTCTGTTTCCATTTTTATTGATCGAAAAATATTGATTGCTTTATGTTCTTTATTACTTACAATCCGAGATGCTACTTTAACAGGAAGTTTGCTGTATAAAAAGTCCATTTTTTTTTCATCTTGTGAAAGTGAATTGCCTAAATTTATCTCTGTTACAATATAGTCTAAATAGCTTTTTTCTGTTGATATTACGGCGAAATTATTAAATTCCTCAATAAAAAAACCGATGGCTGTATCTTGCTCAAGATGGCTACTAAAAAGGATGTTTTTGAAATTTGCAGTGCTTTCATTTCTTTCATCAATATTTAATTTTTCATTTAAATTTTGGATCGGATTTTGACCTTCTTTAAAATAAAACACGACCGCATTTTGATTTTTATTACTAATAAATACAAGTCCTTTATCAACCCATTTGGAGAAGTCACTTTTTTTAAATTCGCGATCCGTTTCCTTTAAATAAGAAGTGCTGAAAAAAGAGTATGTATTGAACTCTCTTGGTAAAATCCCAGCAAATAATTTTGAATCGTCTATAGAATTAATTTTAGTTTTACTGAATTTGGTTTTTGTATACTTTAAAATCCCTTTTCCCTTCTTATAAACATCTAAAGTTTTAATCATTTTTTCACTTAAAAAAATGAGTGAATAGGATGCTTTCTTATCTACATCAAACCTTGATTCTGTACTTTTGATTAAGCGCCCTTGAAATAAAATCAATTGATTTTTCAAAAAAATTCCTTTATACTTTCCAAACGTAAAATTCATTTTCCCTTGAAATTTTAGTGGCATCAATCCTTTACTAAAAATGGCTTCCACTTCTTTTTTTATCCAATTTTCTTTGCGCTCAATTAAAATAACAGGTCTCTTTGAACTTAAAAAGATGGAGCTTTCATAATTTATTTTTGGAACGATAGAATTGTAAATCGCTAGGCTTGTACTTAAAACTTCTAGATTGTTTTCTTCCCAATTTATTTCCTTTGTATTGTGAGCTACAACTATAAGCTCATCTTCAAAAGAGAAACAGTCACGAAGATTTGTAGAAGTATCTAAGCGAATTAAATCATATGAAACATAAGAAATCCAAGCTGTTAAGCCAAGGCAGACAATTATTAGAAAAATACGATTGCGCATTATTGTTTTTCACAAAACTATTGATTACATCAGGTATTTATCCTTGTGTTTTATTAATAAATCAACACTCTCTTGTTCAATTGAATAAATTTAACTGACTATTTTTTTCAATTAAACGAAAAGTTTTTCGGTGATGGATGGAAATACCAAGAGACTTAATTGCATTTCGATGCTTAAGAGTAGGGTAGCCTTTATTCGTTTTCCAATCATAACCTGGGGTTTTTTGGTGCAGACAGTTCATCAAATAATCCCGATGTGTTTTTGCTAATATTGAAGCTGCAGCAATTGATTGAAATTTAGCATCTCCTTTCACGATTGTCTCGTGTGGAATAGAAGGATAAGGATGAAAACGATTTCCATCAATTAGTAAAAAATCAGGGCGGTATTCTAATTGTTTAATTGCTTTGTGCATTGCTAATATACTTGCATTTAAAATATTTATTTCATCAATTTTTGATACCTCAACAACCCCTATTCCAAAAGAAAGAGCTTTTTTTTCTATTTCATCTTTCAAAGCCGAACGTTGTTTCTCATTCAATTTTTTTGAATCATTTAATCCCATTATTAGGTTGTTAGGATCTAAAATAACTGCTGCTGCGACAACTGGCCCAGCCAAACAACCTCTTCCTGCTTCATCACAGCCAGCTTCTAGTCGATTTTTTTCTAAGAAAAGATATAATTCTTCCATATCTGTAAAAGTGATGATTAATTTTGTATTTTTAACTTTAAATATTAAATATGAAAACTATGAAAAATTTATTTTCTTCCATCTGTATTCTTTTATTTAGCACTAGCTTAACTGCACAAGTTATAAATTCAGGATCTTGTAAATCTAAGGCATCACTACTCTCCGGAAAAGAAAGTGGTAAAATTCAAATTACACTTCCTGAATCGGTTGTTAAAGAAAATGTGGAAGAATATGGTAAATATTATTTAAAAATGTTTACAATTGGGTTTGATGAAAAAAGCCATCTTGCCACTTTTAATATGGTAACAAATGATGAAAATTCACGGCGCGTAATTATCCGCTTTTTAAGTGCTAACCAGATTCAATCTATAGTTGTAGAGAATAAAATATTTACACTTGGGGATTTTTATGAGAATTTTCTGAAGTAAAATTGATTCCTTTAACTCAATATAACTCCTAAAATAAAGATTTCTAAATTATTTTTGAGTTCTCAAAAGCTCACCTAATAATATTTAAAGAAAATGTACTGTATTTTTTTCATTAAATAATCACTTCATAGAAATCTGGTAATGCTATAACTAAAAAAGTTAAGCTACAGCATTATAATCTAATTCGTAATTCATTTAGTTTGCGGTTATCAACAATATCTGCTTTCTTTCTTAAAGCCCCTAAAGCTTGACCTTGAATAGATCCTTTAAGAGTTGTATACATTTGATCCCTTTCAATTTTATAATTAGCTGCAGCAGGAGCTTTTGTTGTTTTATCAATCTGGATAACATAAACTCCTGTTTTACCTTTTAAAGGAAGGGTTCTTTTTTTGTCTTTTATCACAGAAGCAAATAAGGCCCCAATAATTTCTGGCTCATAACCACCACCTGTAATTTGGGGATTTGAGAAAGAAATCTCTGCATTCATAATAGTTGTATTTGATGCTTTAGCAAGAGCTAGCATTGTCTTGTATTTAGCCATTTGGCTTATTAATTTTTTTGCTTTCTTTTCAATTCTAAGATCTTCCTCCATTTTTACTTTTATGTGCTCAAATTTAGGCTCACCCTTTTCTTTAATAGAAGAAATCATAGCAATGATGTATTTATCTTTATCTTTAATCGGATAAGATGTTAAATCTCCGACAGCTGCCTCCTCTGCAAAAGCTAATTCAAGAATTTTATTTGCTGCAGTAGAAGTAGTTAATCCTGTTACTTTTGGGCTATTATCTTCCAACATAATTGCCCTTGCTAAATAGTTTGAACGCAAAACAATTGTATCAAAAAGCGCGCTTTTTTTAAGAGGGTCTTCCACTTTAGATATTGAACGATCTAATTTATATAAAATGTTAGTGATTTCACTTTCCTTGTTTTCAATTGTCTCAGTTGAAGCTTTGAATGATTTTGAAACAGAAACGAGTAGTGGGAATCTTGTAGCATCTCGATCAAGTACTTCGATAATATGAAATCCGAAATCAGTTTTTACAATCCCTATTTTTCCAATAGCTTGAGTTGCGCAAAAAGATCCAAATTCTTTTACCATTTCACCTTCTAAAAAATTTTCATAAAGTCCGCCAGTTGTTTTTGACCCCGGATCTTCCGTATACTTAGTTACTAACTCAGTAAAGTTATCCTTGTTAATTACTTTTAATAAACTATCTGCAGTCTTTCTTTTAGCCGCTATTACTTTTTCATCTTTTGAGCTATTAGTAGAAATTAATAAATGGCGGGCTTTTAAGCGAGAAGGTGTGAAACCAATCACTTTTGAGATGATAACATTTTCTTGCATCATATAAGGACCAACAATTTGACCGATATTAGCCGTTTTAAAAACAGAATCTAAGTTGGCAGGATAGGTTTGAAATTTATTTGCTTTTTCATTGCCTTCAGGAACAGCGGTTGCTCGTTTATCTGAAAAATAAACATTTCGGTCACTGTTCTTGGCTACAAATATAGAATCATTTGCAGATTGTAAAAACGCAGCCTTTAATGTATTCAAAGTTTTATTAAACATTAAACTATCTTTTCTGGAGGGCGCAACAGATACATCAAAAAGTTTCACTTCTCTTGATGAAGTAGGATTGCTATACTTTTTATCTGATTTATGTAAATCATAATAATTTTTTAATTCGCTTTCAGAAATCCTTACTGATATATCTTTAATTTCATCGTATCGCCTTGCAACAAATGAAATGTTTTTTGTTTCCTTTTGCGACAAATACTCTGCTTCTGCTTCTAATTTTGTTACATAGGCCCCTTGATCTAATAATGCTAAGTATTTTTCTTGCTTGCGACGATCTGTGTAGTATTGCTTTGTGCCATTCCATTGTTGAACCGCTTGAGGTTCTTTACTTGACTTTAATTTGTCTATTGTTAATTTTAATTTTTGGCGCCCTTCAACAGTAGACTTTTCTGTAACCAGCCCTGATAATGAATCAGTAAAAAACTGAGCTGATAAATCCTCTAAAATAGGGAAGCCATCAGTCGCCATCAAATATGCATTAAATTCTCTATCGCTCACTGAAATATCTAAGGCAGTATATTCCTTTCTTAATATCGTTGAATCTACTAAAAAATTCCATGCCTTGTCAGTAGACGCATCCATTTCAGCTTCAGTATATTCTTTCTCTTCCTTTTGAGCTTGACCTCTATCTTGGTCTTGAACTTTTCCACTTGTAATACTGTAGATAGTAGCATCCACTTTTTCTCCATAGACTGTACCTATTCCATATTCTCCTTCACTTGAGCCAAAGAAACTTTGATAATCACCAAGTATAAATGATAGTAATGCAAGGCCAATAATACCAACTAACAAGCCTGACTTTGAACGAATTTTACCTATAATCGCCATAATATAATTTTTTTAGAGTTTGCGAAGATAGAAAAAAATCGTCAATAAAAGTAGCAAAAACAAGAAAAAATAACACTTTTATCCCCCTTCTTTACCTTTTGGTTTCGGTGCGCTTGGTAAAGTATCTTTCTTCTCCTCAACTGCAGGTTTTATTATGGGTTTTGGTTTTGTGTAAATAATACTCACTGTTTTAGAGTCGGCACCACAATTTCTTACTGCACTTACGATTAATTTGTTTTCTCCTACTTGTAAATTTATATTGCTTGTTAATTGACCATTAGAAAAAGTAAAGTTTTGAGGAGAGCCATTTAGAGTTACAGTAATTCCAGCTTTTGAAGGCATATTCACAATATTTGCTGACAATGAATAGGCAGCGGCGGAAACTGTAGAATTTCTTCCATTAATTGTTATTACAGGAGCAATACAATCATTTAGATTTATAATAATTGTTTCATTATCAGATCCACAATTATTAGTAGCTGAGATAATTATCGTATTCGTTCCGGAAGAAAGTTGTAAGCTAATATCTGCTGTTTTAGTTGTTGAATTATATGTTATGGTGGATACTTGTCTTCCATTTAGTGTAACTGTAATATTTTCCTTGGATGTGATATTATCAATTGTAGCTTTTAGGCGCAAGGCGGGAAGAGAAACTACGGTATTTGTTATAGGATTAGTTGAGGTTATCTTAGGTTTTATGCAGTTCTCATAGGTTACAGAGGTGCTTGAAGAAGTGCTGCCACAATTATTGGTTAAGGAAACTGTAAATGTATTTTGGCCTGGAAGAAGCGTAACATTTGATTGTAAAATATGGGTAGTTGGGTTAAAGCTAATGTTGTTTAGCAAAACCCCATTCTGGTAAACTAATATTCCTTGAGTATTTAGTAATCCATTTATAGAGGCACTAAAAGTAAAAGATGGAACACGAACAATTGTTCTTTCAGAGGAAGGATTTATAAAAGTTAAACTAGGATCTATACAGTCCTTGTATTTAATTGTAATCGTTTTTTGATCCAATCCGCATTCATTAGTTGCGGTAAGTGTAAATATATTTCTCCCTGGATTAAGTATGATGTTTGCGCTTAATTGATTCGAATAGCTATCGTAGCTAAAGGGAACCATAATATTTGACGAGTTTAAGAGAGATATATTTGACATCCCAGCAACGTTCGTTACAGAAGCATTAATTGTAAATTGTGGTGAAGTGCTAATACTGTTGTCCCTAGATGAATTACTGAATTTAATAATTGGTTTTGGACAGGAAATTGTTTGATTTGGTAAGGGATTTTCCCTTGGAGTTTTATTAACTCTAAATTGAATATACAATGAAGTATAGTGATATAGGTCATTTTTAGACCTTGGGCTTGAATTACTTACTCCATCAAAAGCATCTTTTTGTGTGAAGGTGGTTTTGTGTTCTATACCAATTGTAGTTGCTTTACCAATTTGGTAGCCTAAACCAAAACCTAGACTTGGCATTACATTCACCTCATATTTTTTTGCGTCGTAGCCATCTAAAACAGATTCGTAGGTGTCGTCTAGCACGTTGATATCATTAGGGTATTGGTAAATTAATGAACTATCAATTTGTAATAAGTTTCCATACGTTCGGTTGAATGTTAGGCCAATTCCACCAAAGACATAAGGGTCTATACCTGTTTTTTCTGTCAGGCCATTCAAGTGAACGACTAATTCTAAGGCTAAACGGCGTGTTTTAGATTTAAAGTTGTGAATAATTCCATAGGGTTTGTAATACGAAAGTGCAGTACCAGAATAGTCTGCTAAACTTGAAATGCTTGTATCTTGGCCATACCAATTACCAGATAAGTACCTTGCACGTATATCAAAGCTCACTATTTTACCGTAATTGTAATTATATGATTTGCCTAATGTTAATCCCCATCCGGCTCCAAGTTTGTACTTAACATCTGTTGTGTTCCATGTTCCACCTAAATTGACACCCATGAATAATTTTGAAGTATTATCATAATCAATCTTTTGGGCGCTAAGATTATAAGTCAAGAAAAATGCTAGAGAAAGTAAAAATATATTTTTCATAGATCTAATTTTAAATTTTGTTAAACAAATTTAACAGATTTCATGCCATAAATAATAAAACTAGAAATTATAAACTAGCTAAAATACTTTTCCAACTTGCCTTCTTTTCAATCATTGAACTAATCTCAGAAACTGAAATCCTTTGTTGAAGCATCGTATCTCTATCGCGAACAGTTACCATATTATCTTCCAATGTTTGATGATCTATTGTAATTGAAAAAGGTGTTCCTATAGCATCTTGACGACGGTATCTCTTTCCAATTGAATCTTTTTCATCGTATTGCAAATTGAAATCGAATTGTAAGTCCTTCATAATTTCTCTTGCTTTTTCAGGCAAGCCATCTTTTTTAATTAATGGAAGTATGGCTGCTTTATACGGCGCCAAAACTGCAGGTATTTTTAGAACAACTCGCTCAGATCCATCTTCAAGAATTTCATTTGTATATGCTGAACTCAAAACGGATAAAAACATACGATCCAATCCTACTGAGGTTTCAATGACAAAAGGAACATAACTTTCATTCATTTCAGGATCAAAAAACTGAAGTTTTTTTCCAGAATGTAACTCGTGTTGTTTTAAATCAAAGTCTGTTCTAGAATGAATTCCCTCTAATTCTTTAAATCCCATCGGAAAATTATATTCGATATCGGATGCGGCATTTGCGTAGTGTGCTAACTTTAGGTGGTCATGAAAGCGGTAAAGATTATCGCCAAGACCAAGATTTTTGTGCCATTTTATGCGTAAATCTTTCCAGTATGCATACCATTTCATTTCTTCTCCAGGTCGCACAAAAAATTGCATTTCCATTTGCTCAAACTCACGCATTCTGAAAATAAATTGACGAGCAATGATTTCATTTCTAAATGCTTTTCCGATTTGTGCAATTCCAAAAGGAATTTTCATCCTCCCTGATTTTTGAACATTTAAGAAATTAACGAAAATACCTTGAGCTGTTTCAGGACGCAAATAAATGGTAGAAGCATCTCCAGCAACAGAACCCATTTCTGTAGAAAACATTAAGTTAAATTGCTTAACATCCGTCCAATTTTTAGAGCCCGAAACTGGGCAGACAATCTCTAATTCTACTATTAAATCACGAACAGCATCAAGATCATTATTTTCCAATGCTCCCTTCATCTTTATTTCGATTCCATCAATTTTTTCTTGATTTCTAAGAACATTTGGATTTGTTTTTCTAAACTGCTCTTGGTCAAAGTCATCGCCAAATCGTGCTATTCCTTTTGCGATTTCCTTATCTATTTTTTGTCGGATTTTCTCAATATACTCCTCTAGTAAAACATCTGCACGATAGCGTTTTTTTGAATCTTTATTGTCAATCAAAGGATCATTGAATGCATCAACATGACCAGAAGCTTTCCAAATAGTAGGGTGCATAAAAATTGCTGCATCAAGCCCAACAATATTTTCATGCATTTGGACCATTGCTTTCCACCAATATGTTTTTATGTTGTTTTTTAATTCTGCACCGAGTTGACCATAATCATATGTTGCTGCTAAACCATCGTAAATCTCTGATGAGGGAAATACAAATCCATATTCTTTGGAATGAGAAATAATATCTTTAAGTCTATCTTGATTTTGTTCCATACTGCAAAGATAAATTAGATTGATGAAGTGCAAGGCATTTCCTAAAAACTATTTCAACAATGAAGTATGAATAGCACGATAGAAATTCTTATTTTTGGATTATGAGATTATTTCTTAATTCAACTCAATTCATCGATACCGACAAGCCATTGGATTTATCGATGGGTTTAACTGCAAGCTCTAAAAATGTGCGTGCATGGTATGTTGATCAGCCAAGATTTGTCCCCGTTCGGGAAAATGGATTTTTGGGAAGCGTTGCTGAAGGTGGAAATGTTAATTTTCGTGATGTTTTTTTCAATCCTCATGGTCATGGAACTCACACAGAATGTTGTGGACACATTACAGAAGAAGTCTTTTCCGTAAATCAAACATTAAAAAAGTACTTTTTTAAAGCGACATTGATCACAATAACACCAAAAAAATTGGCAAATGGAGACAGTATAATTACTTCAGAGCAATTCAAAAAAGACATAGATAAAGAATTTTCTGAGGCGCTATTAATTAGAACTTTGCCTAATGAAAAAGATAAATGTGAAAAGAATTATTCTAGTACAAACCCTCCCTATTTGGATATTTCGATAATTGAACTGTTCCAAGAACTTGAAGTAAAACATCTATTAGTAGATTTACCCTCTGTTGATCGCGAAGAGGATAAGGGCGAACTTGCTTTTCATCATGCTTTCTGGAATGTTCCAAACAAGCCAAATTTAGAGCGAACAATTACTGAATTAATTTTCGTTGAAAATAAAATCCCAGACGGTAAATATCTTTTAGAAATGCAAATGGCACCTTTTGAAAATGATGCTAGCCCAAGCCGACCCGTTTTATATAAAATTGATTTTCTAAAAGTTTAATCCTTCGGCAACAAAATTTCCAAAACACTTTAGGATTATTTACGTTTATAAAATTTATGAATAAGAATGTCTTATTATTTGGCTGTGGTTACTTGGGACTCCCTTTGGCTAAAGAATTAAAAAACCATGGGTATTTTGTGCAAGTTGCAACTCATTCTCCCGAGAAATTGAAGGGCTTTGAGGAAGATGGATTAAATCCTTTTTTAGTAAGCCTGGATTTTGATGATTTTTCAGCGGATAGCATCAAAGAAAAATGTAAAACTATAGATAGCGCAATTGTAATGTTGCCTCCCTCTAATTTTAAAAATTATGCTGCCACAATCCAGTCAATTGCAGATTGTTTTCAGAAAAAAACACATGTTATTTTTGTCAGTTCGATAAGTGTTTATGAAGACACGAGTGCAATAGTGGATGAGAATAGTCCATGTAAGGAAAATCACGATTTAATTAT
>JBILAB010000213.1:0-3142 GCA_044354455.1 Crocinitomicaceae bacterium
TTCTTTCTGTATTTAAAGGATTTGCTAATTTTAAAGGAGAGAGTAAAATTTCCACATGGATCTATAGTATAACGGTAAATAAATGCAAAGAAAAAATACGGAGAGAGCTGCGACAAAAGCGAAAAGGGATTCACGTTCAACTTGAGAAAGTTGACTTTTACCTTAGTGCTCAAAATACAGATGAAGGAATTATTCAACATGAAGAAGAAACAAAAATGAGAATTATATTGCAGCGTATTCCTGAAAACCAACGCATTGCATTTACGATGTTTGCAATGGATGAATTTAGTTATTTGGAAATTGCTGAAGCAATGAATTTATCGATTTCAGCTGTAGAATCATTGCTTTTTAGAGCAAGAGTGAATTTGAAAAAAATAATAAATTCAAATAGTGTTAACTAAATCCATGATTATGAAAAAACCATACATCATTATTTTTCTTTTGGCTTCTGCCCTATTTTCTTCATTTACTAGTTTCAGTCAATGGCAACAAGCTGCAGGGACAGCTGGTTTAAATATACAGTCATTGATAACAAATGGAATGTATAATTTTGCAGGTGGATCGACAGGCGCTTACCTTTCAACAGATAACGGAGCAAATTATATTTTATCAAATAATGGAAACGATGCAGTTGGTCCTACACGAGGCTTTGCAAAAAATAGTAACTACGTTTATACTTGTACAAGTCAAGGAGTATTCAGAAGTTCAGATAACGGAGCAACTTGGATGTCAACAAGTTCAGGTATTTCCAACTTATTAAACCATGGAATAATAAATGTAGGCACAAAATTATTTCTTGTTGGTGTTGGAGGCGTATATAAGTCTGAAGACAATGGTGATAATTGGAGTGCTGCGGGTTTAACAGGAACTGATGTAAGGTCGATCTCCGCAATGCAAGATACTTTATACATAGGAACATTAAATTCAGGGATTTATAAAAGCACTGATTGGGGGGCAAACTGGGTGTCAATCAATAACGGTTTAGGAAGCTCATCCGGTTTTAGAGCTATGGAATGCAAGGGAAACACACTATTTGCAGCTGGTCCGATTGGCACAGGAGTATATCGGTCAATAGATTTTGGCGCTAATTGGACCTTACTTTCAGGTGGGCTACCAACCAGTTCTTATCGAGGTTTTGCTAGCAACGATCAATTAATTGTTGCTGGTTCCTTTGGAAGAGGGGTTTTCTACTCTACAAATAATGGAGATTCTTGGACACAAATTAATTCGGGTTTGACAGATACAACTATTTTTGATCTCGCGCTTAATGATAATTATCTCATCGCAGCAACAAATACACAAGGTGTTTTTCGCTTTCCCTTAATGGCACTTTTTAGCGTAACGGAACAATTAAATTCCAACGAGCCAATTGTACTTTATCCTAATCCAACTAAAAATCGAATTAATTTCCAGTTGAATACAAAACAAGAATCAGCTTGTTATGTTATTTACAATTATTTTGGGCAAGAGGCAGGAAATGGATCGCTTAATAATGGAGTTAATTCTATTGATACTACTCCTTTGAAAGCTGGTGTTTATTATTTAAAAATAGGAGATGAAATAAGTCAAAAACATAAATTTATTATTCAATAACATGAAAGAATTAGAAGATTTTAAATTTTCTTCAAGAATTGAAGTCTCCGAAGAATTAGCGAATAAATTAGCACTAATTCCTGCTGGGAAACAAGCTCCGATTACTCGTTTTTATTATGCCGCAGCTGCCATTGTATTGCTAATTTCAATTAATATATTTGCTGTTTTGTACTCAAATCAAACGAAGAAAATTAACATAGAAAACACAGAATATTTCGAAGAATGGACTTAAAAAATAAATAAAATGAAAAAATACAAGGTGATAATTTGGATTTTAGTAATCATTAATATTGGTTTAATTTCGTTTATGTTTCTTCAACATAGGACACACCAACGACCAAGAATTGTGAAGATTCTAACTATTGATGACACGCGAGCAAGTGAAATAAATCGTATGGAAATAATTCATTTTAAGGAAAAGAAAAAATTAATCGATAAATCAAAAAAACTTCGTGCAAAACTTCTCTTTTCTTTTGAAAATGAAATCCCTGAAAGTCAGGCAGATAGTATTCTACATCTTATTAGTGATAATCAATATGAACTGGATAAAATGACCTATATTTTCTTTAAGGATATTAAAAGTAAATGCTCCGTAAAAGAAAGAGAGAAATTAAATGATTTTTTTACAAGGGTTTTGGAAGAAGGACCGCGAAATAAAAAATGAAAGTTTCCTTCTACCTTTTTTTCTTGTCATTTGTTTATTCCTTAAATTGCTATGGACAACTTAGTATCATTCCGACTTGGAACAAGAAAGCCCTTGAGCTACAGCATGTTTATTTAAACCAGAATAACGATTCGATAAGCTTTTCTTCACTAAAAATATATTTCTCCGATTTTCGCTTTAAGGATAAAATAAGTGGAAGAATTACATCAATTGACACTTTGATTTTTTATGATTTATCTGATTCATCCACGCATAGTTTTTTTAATGATTTAAATTTATCAAACTATGAATCTGTCGCTTTTACGCTTGGTTTAGACAGCTCAAAAAATGTTTCTGGTGAATTAGAAAATGCTTATGACCCTCTTCTGGGAATGTATTGGGCTTGGAACACAGGATATATCAACTTGAAAATTATGGGGAAAAGCATTGCTGTTCCTACGAACTCTCACGAATTTGAATTTCACCTTGGAGGTTATCGTTCTCCTTTTGCTACTGCACAAACTATTCAGGTAGATTTAAATGACCAATACATTTATTTTGACTTGGAAAAATTGTTTTCAGAAAGCATAAACCTTACTAAAAACCATCATATTATGTTGCCGTGTAAAGATGCTTTCTTAATTTCGCAGGGTCTTTCTGCCTGTTTTAAGTGAGTTATGAATAGTTCAAGCTTCTTGTTTATTTGTTTTTTGGGTTTTTCAATTCTTGCTTTTACACTTAAAAAAGGGATTCCTCATCCATTTTATCAACCTAAAGAATGGCCGAAGCCAACTTATAATTTCAAAGGTAATCCACTAGACTACGAAAAATTTGAATTGGGAAGGGCCTTGTTTTATGATCCGATTCTTTCGCGTGACTCATCAATTTCTTGTGCTTCTTGTCACT
>JBILAB010000212.1:0-3142 GCA_044354455.1 Crocinitomicaceae bacterium
AGAAATTCAGAGCCTTGATTTTTTGATTCTTTTTCATCAAGGAAAAAGAATGGCAAAATGAAAATATTAGCTCAATTTGGGATTTTCATTAGGATTATAATTTTAAATATTGGTGGTAAGAAAGCGAACACTCAATATTTTAATTTTAAAAATCAAGAATTCATTCGAAGTATGAACTATTTAGTGAATATTAGCGAACACTATTCGGCCTTGAATTTCATGGTTTTTGCTACTGAACTGAAACTTTTAATTTTTAAAATTTCTGCAAGAACATTTTTTTAAAATTTCAGTTTTAGAAAGTAGTTGAAATTGTTCGCGACGAATTTTAAATAGTTGTAAAATAATGATTTGCCAACAAAATAGAAATTCAAAGCCTTGACTTTATTAGCTTCGCTGCTACTTCGTGGTGTTTCTTTTTTTGTCAAGAAAAAAAAGAAAAAATTACTCAAATTGAGATTATTGTTTGCCTTAGTAATTTGATTGGTGGTACTAAAGTGCACACTCAAATTTTTATATTTATATTTACACTACACTATAAAATCATGCTATGAAAAAATTAATTGTTTTAAGCGCAATTTTATTGTTTTTAGGAACAACAAATGCTCAGAAAGTTTTTTCTGTTAAATACCAAAGTCAAGCGGACGTAAAAGTTTTTGTTGTAAAATACGAGAGTCAAGCTGACCTAAAAGTGTATAAGGTAGACTATGAAAGTCAGGCTGGAAGTAACGATGGAAAATGGTTTTTCGTGAACTACGAAAGCCAGGCAAAGAAAAAACTCTTTTTTGTAGATTACGAAAGTCAAGCAGATTTAAAAATCTTTTTTGTGGATTATCAAAGTCAAGCTGGCTGGAAAAACAGTTCTAAAAAACAACTCCTGTATTAAAACAGTTGGAGAAACTAGAAATTCTTGCAGTCCTTCTTGGTTTTATTTACCTATTTTTAATCGCGCGTAAAAAACGACTCGCCTGGATTTTTGGAATAATAAGTTCTATTCTCTACTGTTATATTTGCAGCAAGAGTAATCTAACTATTCAAGCTTTACTTCAATTAATTTATGTTTTTTTAGGCGTTTTTGCATTTTATAAGTGGGGGAAGCAAGTAGAAATTCAAATAAGAACTATTTCCTGGAAAAAGCATCTTTTAGCACTTATAATTGGATCAATAAGTAGTTTTGCTCTTGGAAGCATTTTTGCAAAAAATGGGCAGTTTTTACCATTTTTAGATGCTTTTATAGCAGTTTTTGCGATTTTTTCGACATTTTTGGCGCTAAAAGGGATTTTAGAGAATTGGATTTATTGGATAATTTTAAACCTTCTTTCGATGTATTTATTTTGGGCGCAAGGGTTAAATTTTTCTGTTTTTCTGTTTTTTGGCTATGCCCTTACTGCAGTTTATGGTTTTTATCAGTGGAAGAAAGAATTGAAAGATGGACAAACAACTTAAAATTGCCTTCACAGGACCAGAATCTAGTGGTAAAACAACCATGGCAGAATTAATTGCCAAAGCTTATTCTACTTCTTTTATTCCTGAATACGCAAGAGAATTTTTAAAGGATAAAACAACTTATTCACTTGCTGATTTAGATGAAATTGCTAAAAAGCAGGTAGAACTTTGTAAGGCCTCAAAGAACACGTTGGTAATTTCAGATACTGAAATGGCTGTGATGCTTATTTGGTCGCAGGAAAAATTCAAGGAAGTATCACCAATAATACAATATTTGTGGGAAGCTCAAGATTTTGACCACCTTTTCCTCTGTGCGCCAGATATTCCTTGGGAAGCAGATAAACTTAGAGAAAATCCCTTGGATCGTGAGCGCTTGTTTGTGCTTTATGATGAATTTCTCACGAAAAATAATTGTAGTTTTTCTATCCTTAGAGGCAGTTTAAATCAGAGAATTATTGATTGCAAAAAACAGATAGAATTGCTCTTAAAGAAGTAACTTTGCACTGTGAAACGAATTCTTTTTATCGCCTGCTTGCTCTTGGTTTGTGTAACAATTAGTTATTTCATTCTCAATCCTAAAAAACAGAAGCCCCTTCCAATTATCAATCCAAAAGATTTGAATGAAGAAATGGTAGATCCCGAACTTCTGAGAATAGGTCAAGGCCATCAAATTGGCGATTTTAAATTTCAAAATCAAAACAAAAAAAGTATTACGCAGAAAGAAATCAATGGGAAAGTCTTTGTTGCGGAATATTTTTTTACTACTTGTCAAAGTATCTGCCCCTTAATGAACAAGCAAATGCAACGAATTCAAGAGAAGTTCAAGGGAAATGAAAACTTAAAAATTCTAAGCTTTACAGTTGATCCTGCTATTGACAACACAGATGCGCTAGAGAAATATGCTAAAGAAATGAAAGCTAAAGACGGTCAATGGCATTTTCTTACTGGACAAAAAGAAGCGCTATACAGTCTCGCTAGAAAATCTTTTTTCATTTTAAAGCCCGCGGAAGCAAAAAATTTAGGAGATGCCGGAAGTGATTTTATTCACACCAATAATTTTGTTTTAGTAGATCAGAAAAAAAGAATTCGTGGCTATTATGATGGGACTTCAGAAGAGGAGGTTACAAAATTAATGGGGCATATTAAGCAGCTTTTAAAAGAATAGCTGATGCTGATATTTAAGAAAATGTTTTTTCAATAGCTATTTATTAGAATAGTGTTCTTTAATCCCCTCATAAATCCAAACAATAGGGAGTATTAAGCAATAGTTGTAGAATAAATCTTCCAAGGGAATAGTTCCCAATCTAAATCCTACAATGTGGTTTTCTGAATACCAAACAATTGGCTCCTCAGTGAATTGGCCTGTCAATATGCCGTTAACAACAAGAAAGGGAATTAGGCATACTATGTAGGTCAAGACAAATTGTGAGAACCATATTTTTTTTTGTTGCACTAGAAAAAGTGTTAAGCCAAATGCAAGTGCAGTTGCGGATAAAGTATAATAATTATCAAGGTTAAATAAAGATAAAAGCAAGGCAGAGATGCCAAATACATAGATAAATACGAAGGAAAAGGTCTTTAAGGAAATTAATGGGAAATAACCCTTTAAAACTTCATGGACAAATAAACAGTTGTAAGGAATTACAATAAAAAAAAGGATTTCTTCCAGTGGCAAATGACCAGCATAAATTCCCTGAAG
>JBILAB010000258.1:0-3140 GCA_044354455.1 Crocinitomicaceae bacterium
TAAATATTGATCGGATGCTGTTGCATTAAAAAAGACACAAGTTCCAGCAGTAGTTGCAATTAAACTTCCAGTTGATTCTACTTTTCGCATAACCGTTTGTGTTATCTTTTTTAATAAACCACAAACTTCCATCGCGCCACCGAAACACATAGCACACAACACCAACCAAATTGTGTTCAGCATACCAAACATTCCTCGGGTACTTAATAATTTACTAATACTTTCATTATTTGTCTGAATCTTAACTTCACCAGTCATTGCTTGCAAAACTGCTTTGTAAGCAGCTGTAGCATAATTACCAGTAGCTCCAGAAATTTCTTTTATTAATTGAGGTTGAGCAAAGCAAGCGACAACACCTCCTAAAACTGCACCAACAAATAAAGCGGGCAAGGCATCTACTTTTAATGCTATTAAACCAAAAACTGCCAATGGAACAAGAAATAAGATGGGAGAAATATAAAATTTAGAATCCATTGCTTTAAGTAATTCATTCACACCTTGTTGGTTGTTTCCAGGATTAATATAAAAACCGAGTATTCCGAAAATTATAAACGTTATAATCAAAGTTGGAATAGTCGTATACATCATGTAGCGAATATGGGTAAATAAATCACCTCCAGCCATTGCAGGGGCAAGATTTGTGGTGTCAGATAAAGGCGACATTTTATCTCCAAAATAAGCGCCTGAGATAATCGCTCCTGCACACATTCCGAGTGGCACACCCATTACAGTTCCAATTGCCAATAAAGCAACTCCAACAGTAGCAACAGTGCTCCAAGAACTTCCGGTGGCTAAAGAAACAATACAGCAGATAATGCAGGCAGCCAAAAGAAAATAACTTGGGTGCATCAATTGAAGGCCATAATAAATCATAGTTGGAACAATGCCTGATATCATCCAGGTGCCGCTTAAAGCCCCAATGATTAATAGAATGAGGATTGCTGACATGGCTGAATTGATACTTTTTACCATTCCTTTTTGAATCTGTTCCCAAGTGTAACCGAGTTTAAAACCAATTAATGCGGCAATAACTGCTCCTACTATTAATGCAATTTGATTTGGGCCATAAGTTGCTGAATCTTTGTATATTATTACATTCAAGGACAATAAAGCAATTAAAATAATTATCGGAATAAGCGCTTCAATTAGATTTGGAGTTCGATTGTTTTTCTGCATTCTTTTTATGTTTTTACCAAAAATAAGGATAAAATGTGGATTCATTATTTTGGAGATTTAAAATGAATTTCTTTTGTTAATTCTGAACAGCATTCTCTTTCACTTGTTAAATTTGTACGGTGAAGCAAGAAATAGAAATTAAGGGAGCAAGAGTTCATAACCTGAAGAATCTATCAGTAAATATACCTCACGGAAAAATTACGGTGATAACAGGAGTTTCAGGGTCTGGTAAATCTAGTTTGGCTTTCAATACTATTTATGCGGAAGGACAACGCCGTTTTATTGAAAGTATGTCTTCTTATGCACGACAATTTTTAGGGAAATTAAATAAACCTGAAGTCGACTTCATCAAAGGACTTTCACCTTCCATTGCGATTCAGCAAAAGGTAATTACTAGTAATCCTCGCTCGACCGTTGGTACAACAACAGAAATATACGATTACCTAAAATTGCTTTACGCAAGAATTGGAAAAACAATTTCCCCAATTTCAGGAAATATCGTTAAAAAACACAGTGTTACAGATTGTATGGAATATTTACATTCGCTAAAGAAAGATACTAAAATTGCGATTGTCTGCCCCTTAAATATTACTTTAAATAATAGTTTAGATAAAATAATTCAAATTATTTATAAACAAGGATTTACAAGGATTTACTACTCTAATTCTTTTCACTTAATTGAAGATAATTTAGACCGTAAGATACCAGCAGACACCCTCTTGGTTATTGACCGGATTCAAACTGATTTCTCAGATGATGGAGCTATTTCGCGTGCTACGGATTCTATTTCTATTGCTTTTGCTGAAGGAAGTTGTGGGATTTTAGATCCCGAAACGAATAAAATCAAATGGTTTAACAATCGTTTTGAATTAGACGGACAAGTATTTCAAGAGCCAAGTTCGCATTTTTTTGCTTTTAATAATCCTGTTGGAGCCTGCAAAACCTGTGAAGGATACGGGCAAATTCTAGGAATAGATGAGGAACTGGTTTTTCCAAACCGAAAGCTTAGTGTTTTTGAGGGTGCAATTGCTCCTTGGAGAGGTGAAACAATGGGGGAATACCTTAATGAACTAATTTTAAACGCTAAGAAATTTGATTTCCCAATCCATAGACCAATCGATGATTTGACTGAAGAACAAATTCAGATATTATGGAAAGGGAACCAATATTTTACTGGTTTACAGCGCTTTTTTAAATTTCTAGAAAGTCAAACGTATAAAATTCAATACCGTGTTTTACTTTCGCGGTATCGCGGAAAAACAAGTTGCCACGAATGCCATGGAACACGCTTGAGAGGCGATGCTGCATTTGTCAAAATTAATGGTATGTCGATTCAAGAATGTGTTTTACTTCCATTGGATGAATGTTTTAATTTTTTCAATTCTTTGAAATTAGACAAGTACGAAACGCAACTTGCAAATCGAATTTTACCTGAAATTCAGTCACGACTCAGATTTTTATTAGATGTTGGACTGGGTTATTTAACACTCAATCGTGCTGCAAATTCACTTTCAGGAGGTGAATCACAAAGGATAAATTTAGCAACATCATTAGGGAGTAGTTTGGTTGGCTCTATTTATGTTTTAGATGAGCCATCAATTGGCTTACATCCGAAAGATACAGCCCGTCTGATTAGCGTACTCCAAGAGTTAAAATTACTGGGAAATACTGTAATAATTGTTGAGCACGAGGAAGAAGTAATGAAAGCCGCTGATCAAATTATTGATATTGGCCCGAAAGCTGGAGTTTTTGGTGGAGAAGTCGTTTTTCAGGGCTCCTTTTCTCAACTTAAAGGGGCAAAAGAAAGTTTAACTGCAGAATATTTAATGGGTCTTCGAGAAATCCCTGTTCCAAAAAAGCGAAGAGTCACAAAAAATAAACTTCTAATTCAAGGAGCTCGCCAATTTAATTTAAAGAACTTCGATTTAAAGATTCCATTGAATAGTTTGGTGTGTTTTACGGGT
>JBILAB010000214.1:0-3115 GCA_044354455.1 Crocinitomicaceae bacterium
CGAATTTTAGCAAAGACAATCAATTGTTTTAATCGAAGTGAAGCAATTGAGGCTTGTGATACCTGTGATTCTTGTATTTCCTTTAATACTGGGAATTCATTAAATGTATTTGAATTAGATGGAGCCTCCAATAATTCCGTAGACGATATCCGTAATTTAATTGACCAAGTTCGCATACTTCCGCAATTAGGAACGCACAAAGTATTTATAATTGATGAGGTACACATGCTATCCCCCAGCGCTTTTAATGCTTTTCTAAAAACCTTGGAGGAACCACCAAAACATGCTATTTTTATTTTAGCGACAACTGAAAAACATAAAATAATTCCAACAATTCTCTCACGCTGCCAAATTTTTGATTTTGGTCGTATTCGCGTGAAAGATATGGCAGAACACCTAGCTCAAATTTCCCTCAAGGAAAATGTAAGTGCAGAAAATGACGCATTACATATTATTGCAATGAAAGCAGATGGCTCACTTCGCGATGCCTTGTCAATTTTTGACCAAATCGTAACATTTGCTGGAAATAAAATATGCTATACTGATGTAATTGAAAACTTGAATATCCTTGATTATGACTATTACTTCAAACTTACCGAAGCAATTGAAAAAGAAGATATTTCAGCAGCACTTATTATTCTTAATGAAATTTACGAAAAAGGTTTTGATGGTCATAATTTTATCATTGGACTTGCGGAACATTACCGAAACTTATTAGTCTGTAAAGACGAACGCTCAGCAAGTTTACTAGAGGTGCCCGAAGCTATACAACAGCGATTTGTAGACCTATCAAAAGAAATTGATTCTCCTCGCATTCTACGTACGCTAATGGCTGTTAGTAAAACGGATACTGAATTTAAATCTTCAAAAAATCAGCGTTTACTCATTGAAGTAACACTCATGCTCTTGTGTTCTCTTAAACAAGAGAACGAAAAAAAAAATCCCTGACGGATCGCATTGATATTCTTCCTTCTGCAATTCAAACATTGCGAAAAAAACAAAAGGTCGAAAAACCAAAGGAAATTCCAGTAAAAAAAGTAATAGAAAAAGAAGAGGAAACTCTCAAAATTGTTTCTGAACCTAGCGGAAAATTAAATCAAGTTCATTTATCTATTAAAAATATCATTGAACAAGATAAAAGAAAAAAGGAAGAACAAAACACTAAAAATTCACCTGAAGAAACCTATTCCAATGAACATTTAAAAATGTATTGGCAACAATTTGCTTATATCATGAAGGAAAAAGGAATGGAAACATTCTACCAAGCATTGGTAAAACGCGAACCACTTTTTATTGCAGAAGATAGATTTGGTGTTGAACTAGACAACAATGTTCAATTGGATTATATAAAACAGCTTTTAACAGAATTTACTGATTTTCTGAGAACTAAGCTTCAGAATTATAATCTTACAATTGAGTTAATCCTTACAGACAATCCACTTAAAGAAATAAAATACTTGACTGGAAAAGATAAATTTGCTGCAATGGCAAGTAAGAATCCAAATTTAAATACCTTAAAAAATATTTTCAATTTAGATATTGAATACTAAGCATTGAAATTAATGCATAAAATAGAGCTTTATTATGATGACACTGGCAGAAAAAAAGAACTTACTTCTTTTATGAAAAGCTGGGGAAATGATGAAAAAGTTATTGCTATTCATACTTCTGGATCTACTGGAAATCCAAAAAATATTGAACTAGCAAAAGAAAAAATGCTGATTTCTGCAAGAAAAACACTAGAATATTTTAAGATTGAAAAAGGAAGTAGCGCGCTCTTATGTCTTTCTCTTGAAACAATTGCAGGAAAAATGATGCTTGTACGTTCACTTATTGGAGGATTAAAACTTCATATTGTAACAGTGTCAACTAATCCAATATTAGCGCTAAAAAACCCGATTGATTTTGTAGCACTTGTTCCTATGCAATTAGAAGCCGCAATAGATACAGCTTTCGAAAAATTAAAGTCAATTAAGACTATTTTGGTTGGTGGAGCTCCTGTTTCAGAAGAATTAATTCAGAAATTAAAAGACAAAAAGATTACAGTGTTTCAAAGTTATGGAATGACCGAGACTATTTCCCACGTTGCAATTCGAAAAATTGGACTTGAAACTGAAGAATACTATCAAGCGTTACCTGGAATATCATTTAGTAGTGAAGAACAACGTTTAATAATTGACTATCCAGAAGTATTAAGTGAAAAATTACGAACAAACGACTGCGTTAATTTGATTGATTCAAAACATTTTCAATATCTGAACCGCTATGATTTTATTATTAATACCGGAGGGATAAAAGTAAATCCAGAGGAAATTGAGTTAAAATTAAAACCCCTCCTCAAAAAACCTTTTTTTATTTGGTTTATGAAAGATGTTCAGTTTGGCCAAAAAATTGTACTTGTAGTTCAAGAAAAGGTAAATCTTAAGTTTAAAAAAAAGGATTTCACTCACTGTCTTAATAAGTATGAAATTCCAAAAAACTATTGTCAAATTAAAGATTTTGTTCTTAGTAAAAGTCAAAAAATTGATAGGATTAAGACAATGCAGACAATCGATTTTAAGCAATGGAAGATTATAGAATAAAATTATTATTTAATTCAAAATGACAAAAAAAGAAAAAGCTACATATATAATTAACGAATTGGAGATCTTATTTCCTGAGACACCTATTCCTCTGAATCATTCAGATCCATACACACTCTTAATTGCAGTTCTGTTATCTGCTCAATGCACAGATGAACGAGTTAATAAAATAACGCCTTTACTTTTCGAAAAAGGCCCTACTCCATCTGAAATGGTAAAATTAAGTGTCGAAGAAATAAAAGCAATTATACGACCCTGCGGACTTTCTCCAAAAAAATCACAAGCAATTTGGAATCTTTCGGCTATCTTAATTGCAAAATATAAAGGAGAAGTACCAATTTCATTTGAATTATTAGAGGAGTTGCCAGGCGTTGGACACAAAACCGCATCTGTTGTTATGTCACAGGCTTTTGGTTTTCCTGCTTTTCCTGTTGATACACACATTCATCGATTATTAACCCGTTGGGGAATTAGCTCAGGAAAAAATGTAGTTGAAACTGAAAAAGCAGCAAAAAAAGTATTTCCAATTGAAA
>JBILAB010000215.1:0-3110 GCA_044354455.1 Crocinitomicaceae bacterium
ATAAAAACGGACAGAAAATGTCAAAAAGATTAGGGAATGCAGCTGATCCTTTTACAACACTTGAAAAATATGGCCCCGATGCAACGCGTTGGTATATGATAACGAATGCGCAACCTTGGGACAACCTTAAGTTTGATTTAGATGGAATTACGGAGGTGCAACGCAAGTTTTTTGGTACGCTTTACAATACTTATTCTTTCTTTGCTTTGTATGCAAATGTCGATAAATTCGATTTTTCTGGTGCGGAGGTCCCATTGGCAGAACGACCTGAAATTGACCGTTGGGTCTTATCAAAATTAAATTCTTTAATCCAAGATGTTGACGATGCATATGGTTCTTATGAGCCAACAAAAGCAGGGAGATTAATTCAGGACTTTGTAACAGATCAACTTTCTAATTGGTATGTTCGACTTTGTCGCAGAAGATTTTGGAAAAATGATGACCCAAAAGATAAAGTATGTGCTTATCAGACGCTTTATTCCTGTTTGGAGACCGTTGCGCTTCTTGCTGCACCAATTGCGCCATTTTACATGGATCGTTTGTTTTTAGACCTTAATCTTGTTTCCAAAAGAATAATTTGTGCCTCTGTTCATTTGGCAGACTTTCCAAGAGTAAACATGACATCTATTGACAAGAAATTAGAGATTCAAATGGAATTAGCACAGCAAGCATGTTCCTTGGTATTAGGATTGAGAAAGAAGCATTCCTTACGCGTTCGGCAACCTTTACAAAAAATACTTATTCCAGTTCTTCAAAAAGAAATGGCGGAGGACTTTCAACATATGAAGGAATTGATTTTATCCGAAGTCAATGTCAAAGAATTGGAATTACTTACAGAAGGAACAGCTTTACTTGTAAAAAATATAAAACCTAATTTCAAGACAATCGGTCCGAAATATGGAAAACAAATGAAAGATATTGCATCTTTGGTTGCACAATTTTCGCAACAAGACATTACAGAAATTGAGAAAACAGGAAAGTGGAATACTGTTATTGATGCATGTGAAATAAATTTGGAGCTGGAAGATTTTGAGATTTCAGCACAAGACATCCCTGGTTGGTTAGTTGCTTCTGAAGGTGGAATAACCGTTGCGCTAGATACAACACTAAGTCCAGAATTAAAAAATGAAGGAATTGCAAGGGAAATAGTAAACAGAATCCAAAATTTACGCAAAGATTCAGCCTTTGATGTAACGGATAGAATTCTATTAAAAATAAATACAAGCGAGGCAATACAGACTGCCATTTCAGCTAACAAAAGCTATATCTGTGATGAGGTTTTAGCAAATGAGATTTCTTTTGAAGCGCTACCAAATTCTGCTTTTTGCACGGATATTGAGGCTGAAAAAGACACTTATATTGCTATTCAAAAACAATAATTTACTATATTTGAGTCTATGCAAAAAAGTGGAAATTGGTTATTTGACGGAAAAGAAATCCAAACTAAAGAGGGAACTTTTGTAAAATGGTACGACCATCAATTTTTTCTTTTAATGCACAATGGAAAAAAATTCCATGGTGAAATAATCAAAAATGATTCCGAGAACAATCACTTAACAATAAAAATAAATCAACGGATTTTTGAGGTTAAAAGAAAGGGCGAATTAGATGAATTAATTACTTCCTTGGGTTTAGACAAGCAGAAAGTCAAAAAATTAAAAGAATTACAAGCTCCAATGCCAGGTCGAGTTTTAAAAATTTTCGTTAAAAAAGGGGATGAAATTCAACTTGGAGAAAATGTACTATCGCTTGAAGCTATGAAAATGGAAAATGTCCTCAAAGCTGAAGGAGTTGGTGTTGTAGGTGCTATTTTAATCAGTGAAGGAGATGTCGTAGATAAAGGGACAGTACTAATTGAATTTATTTAATTTTAAAATAGGCAAGATTTGCTGCAATAAAGTCCCAGAGTTAGTTATCTCAGTCAAATTATCTGCTAATTCCTTTCCGTTTAAATTGATTTGAATTCCTCCAGCGAAGATTGGTATTCCATCTGAATCTTCTTTTAATTTTCGGAAATAGTTTTTCAAAAAACTTAGGTCAACTGCAGTTAACCAAGCGCTTAAAATTGCCTTGGGTTTAATTGTTTTAATGCAATCTACTAATGAGTCATAAGGCAAACTTTGTCCCAAATATACAGTATGCAATCCTTTACTTCTAAGTAAATAATGGTAGAAAAGCAAGCTTATTTCGTGCCATTCGTGTTCAGGAAGATAAAGCATTATTGGAGCATCAGTTGTCTCAGGAACAATTTGCTTGTCGATCTCTGAAATAATTTTTTGGCGAATTAGATTCGAAATAAAATGCTCTTGAGCGGGACTTATCGAACCTGTTAACCACATCACGCCAATCCGATCAAGAAAGGGAATTATGTGTGCTGAAAAGGTTAATGCTAATCCAAGTTCGTTAATTAAATTATTTAAATTGTCGCGAAATAACTTCTCGTCTAATTCAATTAACGCTAAAATTAATTTTTTGCCACTGTCACAATTTTTTTTGCCAATGCGAATATCCCAAACTAATTTATTGATTTCAGCTTCAGATAAACTTGCAATTCTCGATATTTTATGCCCATTACTATTTAATAAACTAATATTTAAAAGAATTGCAATTTGTGCATCTGAATAAGTCCGGATTTGTGTTTCCGTTCTACTAGGTTCTAAAATACCATAACGTTTTTCCCAAATACGTATAGTGTGAGCTTTAATTCCAGTAAGAACTTCTACATCTTTAATCTTGTAAATAGCCATTTATAGCAAACATTTTAATTTAGCTTAATGTTCATTAAATCCTAAATTAAACTATTAATTCCATTATTTTTGCGCTACTATGAAAATAAAAGATGCGGTTTTTGTAATTTCAAATTCAGAACTTAGTAAATGCCCTACAGACGCTAAACCTGAATTCGCTTTTATCGGCCGCTCAAATGTTGGAAAATCCTCCTTGATTAATATGTTAACAGGTAAAAAATCCCTTGCCAAAACATCTGGAACTCCAGGAAAAACACAATTAATCAATCATTTTTTAATTGATGAAAAATGGTATTTGGTAGATTTACCCGGCTTTGGTTATGCAAAAGCTTCAAAATCTAAGCGCTTCCAATGGGAAAAATT
>JBILAB010000261.1:0-3104 GCA_044354455.1 Crocinitomicaceae bacterium
ACCATGCAGAAATGGGAAATTTAACAGCTTTGCTTGCCAAGATTAAACCCTCAGTAGATGACGAAGTCGAAACCAAAGATAATCGCACTTCCAAAAATGCAGATTTTGTTGAAAATGTTGCTGCTATCAATGTGAAAAGAAGCATAAAAGCAATTATGGAGAAAAGTGCTATTCTTGAACAGATGATTAAAAATAGAGAAATTGGCATTATTGGTGGAATGCATGATTTATCAACAGGAAAAGTTTCTTTCTATTCAGAAACAGCTTTTATTTCTTAATTTAAATTTTAAAAAAATGAATCTTAAATATCTAAAAAGTGACTTTCCAGCGAGTATCGTTGTATTTTTTGTTGCCTTACCTTTGTGTCTAGGTATAGCATTAGCATCAGGAGCACCACTTTTATCAGGATTGATAACTGGTGTAATAGGAGGAATTGTTGTAGGGGCATTGAGTGGTTCTAATTTGGGCGTATCAGGTCCCGCGGCTGGACTGGCTGCAATCGTAGCCGCTTCAATTACGGAACTTGGTAGTTTTGAGGTGTTTCTAGTGGCTGTAGTTTTATCGGGTATAATACAGATATTATTTGGTATCCTAAGATTAGGAATAATAGGCTATTTTTTTCCAAATAGCGTAATACTTGGAATGCTTTCTGGCATTGGAATTATTATCATCTTAAAACAAATCCCTCATTTATTTGGATATGATTCCGAACCAATGGGGGCAGATGAGTTTGTAGAAGCAACAGGTGAAAATACATTTTCTGCAATTTCACATATTTTTAGCAATGTAAGTCCAGGATCTGTTATAATTGGTTTTTTGGGTTTAGCTTTGATTGTTTTTTGGGATTCTATTTTAGCAAAAAAAGGAAAAATATTTAGGGTTCTACAAGGGGCAATTGTAGCTGTTTTGCTTGGGACAATAATCAAATTGATCTTTGATAATTATCCAACTTTAGCTGTTAAAGATATTCACTTAGTTTCAATCCCTGTTGCTAATAATCTCAATGATTTTATCAGTTTCCTTACTTTTCCGGATTTTAGTGCAATTACAAACCTAAAGGTTTTAACGATTGCTTTTACCATTGCTTTAATAGCTAGTTTAGAGACTTTATTGAGTGTGGAAGCAACAGATAAATTAGATCCGGATAAACATGTCACACCAACTAATCGTGAACTTTTTGCTCAAGGAACTGGTAATATTCTCTCTGGTTTGATAGGTGGTTTACCTTTAACCCAAGTTATTGTAAGAAGTTCTGCCAATATACAGTCTAACGCTAAAAGTAAACTATCCGCAATTATTCATGGCCTTTTACTATTACTTGCTGTTTTAGCATTACCTAAAATATTGAATCATATTCCATTATCTGTTTTAGCTGCTGTTCTAATAGTAGTAGGTTACAAATTAGCTAAACCAAGCTTATTCAAAAAAATGTGGGCCAAAGGCTGGACACAATTTGTTCCTTTCGTAGCGACAATTTTAGTCATCGTTGTTAAAGATTTATTGTGGGGTATTTCTGTAGGTTTATTTATTGGGATAATCGTAATCATTGTAAAAAGCTATCAAAATTCTTTATTTCTAAATATCGATAAAACAAATGATAAATTAGTTAAAATGACTTTTGCAGAAGAAGTAACTTTCTTAAATAAAGGAGCAATAGCAAAACAACTAGGTAGTCTTCCTAATGATATAACTTTGGAACTTGACGTGAGAAATAGTAAATATATTGATAGCGATATTATAGAGATACTTGAAGATTTTGTAGTACAAGCTAAAAATAAAAGTATTACAGTTCTATTACTATCTGAAAGAGGGAATGAAACTAATCCTCAGAGTTATATTGAATTTTTCAAAAGAGATAAAATTATGAAGTACTCTTATTTTAGTCAAGGGGACACTGTTTTTAAAAAATAGTAAACTAAACGCGGTAAGATTTTAAGATATTTATCACCAAAATACCATATTTGCGGTATAGTTTATAATCATTCTAAATAATAATTTTGCAGCTTAACTCGATACAACCCCAGCAAGCTGTGGCCACTCGATAAGCTTTGTGTGATTTAGCTGAGTGCTTCTCTCGATACACTTTATTGGAGCTAGCCGAGTGTTCCGACCAGAGGGAGGAATGTATCGAGGCTAGCGTTTCGCTTCTCTCGATACAACCCCAGCAAGCTGTTGCCACTCGATAAGCTTTGTGTGAGCTAGCCGGGTCCTTTTCTTGATACACTTTATGGGAGCTAGCCGAGTATTTCGACCGAAGGGAGGAATGTATCGAGGCTAGCGGTTCGCTTCTCTCGATACAACCCCAGCAAGCTGTGGCCACTCGATAAGCTTTGTGTGATCTAGTTGAGTGCTTCTCTCGATACACTTTATGGGAGCTAGCCGAGTGTTTCGACCGAAGGGAGGAATGTACCGAGGCTAGCGGTTTGCTTCTCTCGATACAACCCCAGCAAACTGTGGCCACTCGATAATCTTTTCTCGATACACTTTATGGGAGCTAGCCGAGTGTTCCGACCAGAGGGAGGAATGTACCGAGGCTAGCGTTTGAAATCTTTCTTTGCCAACTTCCTTAATGTTTCAATTTCTCCTTTAATAAGAGTAGTCTTTTTATCATGTGACCACCTTTGAACCTGTTTTTCACGATAAAATGCATGGTCAATTCTAGAAAACTCCTCTGAATAAATCAAGACTACGGGTTGGTGCATTGTTGTGTGAATGGCTCCTTTTCCTGATTGATGTTGCATTAGTCTTCGTTCTAAATTACGAGTACTTCCGGTATAGTAAGTTCCGTTCCCGCAAATTAAGATATACATATGACACACCATTATATTAAGTTCATTTAAGTAAGATACAAATTATTTGAATCACTTGTATAAGAAATTTTTAGTAAACAGTGTGCTTCTCTCGATACAACCCCAGCAAGCTGTGGCCACTCGATAAGCTTTTCTCGATACACTTTATGGGAGCTAGCCGAGTGTTTCGACCGAAGGGAGGAATGTATCGAGGCTAGCGGTTCGCTTCTCTCGATACAACCACAGCAAGCTGTGGCCACTCGATAAGCTTTTCTCGATACACTTTATGGGAGCTAGCCGAGTGTTCCGACCGGA
>JBILAB010000050.1:0-11219 GCA_044354455.1 Crocinitomicaceae bacterium
TTGCATAGGTTTGTGTTGCAGCTTCAACCTGAACATTTTCTTTCGCTTCGATTGCTTGGTGAAGACCATCAGAATACCTTCTTCCCTCCAATATCCTACCAGTAGATTCATCTACAATTTTAACTTTTCCATCTAAAAGAACATATTCTACTTCTTTTTCAAAAAGTGTGTAGGCTTTTAATAACTGACTAACAGAATGAATACGTTCAGATTTTATAGAATATTCGCGCACCAAAGCATCTTTTATTTCAAGGTATTTTTCTTTATCTAATTTTTGTTTTTGAATACCCGCAATTTCTGCCCCAATATCAGGCATAATAAAGAAATTTCTGTCTTCAGAACCCGAAACAAGATCAATTCCTTGGTCTGTTAATTCAATAGTATTGTTCTTTTCATCAATTACGAAAAACAAATCTTTATCGATTTTTTTCATTTGTTTTCCTTGTTCCTGCATGTAAAAATTTTCTGTTTTCTGCAAATGGACTCTGATTCCTGGTTCAGATAAGAATTTTATGAGTGTTCTGTTTTTAGGTAAACCTCTAAAAGCTCGCAACAAGGCAATTCCACCATCTTCAAGCATCTTTTTTGCTTCATTTTTATCTTCAGGTGGCGTATTTATAACTGTCAATAATTTTTTTGCTTCGATAAGACATTGTTGCACATACTGTTTTTGTGCTGCTACAACTTTTTCAATTCTTGGTTTCAGTTCATGAAACTCATGCTCATCTCCTTTTGGCGTTGGTCCAGATATAATTAAGGGAGTACGAGCATCATCAACTAATACTGAATCGACCTCATCAACAATTGCATAATGGTGTTTTCTTTGAACTAAATCATCAATATGTCCGGCCATGTTATCTCTTAAATAATCAAAGCCAAACTCATTATTTGTACCAAAAGTTATGTCAGCGGCATAAGCATTTCTTCTTGCGCTAGAATTTGGTTGATGCTTGTCGATACAATCAACAGTAAGGCCGTGAAATTGATAAATTGGCCCCATCCATTCAGAGTCGCGTTTTGCTAGATAATCATTTACTGTTACAATGTGAACACCTTTACCAGCTAGAGCATTTAAGTATACAGGTAAAGTTGCGACTAGTGTTTTTCCTTCACCTGTTTGCATTTCTGCTATATTTCCTTTATGAAGACAAGCACCTCCCATGAATTGCACATCGTAATGCACCATGTTCCAGACAATTTTAGTTCCTGCTGCTGACCATTCATTGTGCCAAATGGCTTGATCACCTTTTATTGTTATCCCGTCTTTTTTTACAGCTAATTCACGATCAAAGTCAGTTGCAGAAACTATTAGCTGACCATTATTAGACCATCTGAAAGCAGTTTCTTTGACAACTGCAAATGCTTCGGGAAGTATTTTGAGCAGACTTAATTCAATCTGTTCATCGATTGCTTTTTCAAGTTTATCTATTTTATCAAATAAATCTTCTTTGTTTTCTATTGGTGTTTCTAAATCATCAGCTTCTATCTGCAATTGATTTTTTTCATTTTCAAGGCTTAATTTTTCTTCCTGAATTAATTTTTTAAAGCCAGTTGTTTTAGCACGTAATTCATCATCACTTAATTTTTTTATTTGCTCTTCTAAATCAAGAGCTTGCTCAACATACGGCCAATATAATTTTTTATCCTTTGCATTTTTGTCACCAAAAATTTTTTTAAGTATCTCTCCAATCATCAATTCTTTTTTTATGAATCCTCAAAGTTAATCATTTATATAGTTATTTAGTTTTGTTTCCATTAAGTATCTTGTATTTTTTTTTATTCCTTATTTTGTTATAAAATAGGCTACTTGTTAACAATTTTTGTTAATTATTTCTCTTTGAATTACTTCACTTAGCATACGAATTAAATTTATCTTTGTAGCATGCACGAAATGATATTAATCTTAGATTTTGGTTCTCAGTACACACAGTTAATTGCTAGAAGGATTCGTGAATTAAATGTCTACTGCGAGATTCACCCCTGGAATAAAATACCAAAAATTGAATCAAATGTTAAAGGTGTAATTCTTTCAGGTAGTCCATTTTCTGTTAGAGATGCTTCTTCTCCACTTCCGGATTTATCAGAAATTAAAGGAAAACTCCCCCTATTAGGTGTTTGTTTCGGCGCTCAATTTTTGGCTCATCATTTCGGAGGAGAGGTTTTGCCATCTTCTACACGTGAATATGGGCGTGCAAATCTATCTTTTGTTGATTCAAACAATATTTTAACAAAAGGAATGTCTAATGATTCACAAGTTTGGATGTCTCATGGAGATACAATTGCACGAATACCATCAAATTATTCAATTATTTCTAGCACGAAAGATGTTGCTGTTGCGGGATATGCTATTAACGATGAGCAAACATTCGGCATACAATTTCATCCAGAGGTTTATCATACTAGCGAAGGAAAAATTATACTATCAAATTTTATAGTCTCTATTTGTAAGTGCAGCTGTGATTGGACTCCAGATTCATTTGTTGAAGAAACTATTAAAGATTTACAAACTAAACTTGGTAATGATAAAGTTATTTTGGGCTTATCTGGAGGTGTTGATTCAACTGTTGCTTCAATTTTATTACACAAGGCAATAGGAGAGAATCTTCATTGTATTTTCGTTGATAATGGCCTTTTGCGAAAAGATGAATATGCTACAGTGCTTGAATCCTATAAAGGAATGGGTTTGAATATAAAGGGAATTAATGCTGCTGATAAGTTTTATGATTCACTTAAAGGCCTCATTGACCCGGAATTAAAGCGCAAAGCAATTGGAAAAGTATTTATTGATGTTTTTGATGAAGAATCAAAAAAAGTTAGAGGTGCAAAGTGGCTTGGACAAGGCACAATTTACCCTGATGTAATTGAGTCTGTTTCTGGTACAGGTGGCCCTTCTCAAACTATAAAATCTCACCATAATGTTGGAGGTTTACCCGATTACATGAAATTAGAAGTAGTTGAACCTTTAAGATTATTATTTAAAGATGAGGTGAGGAGAATTGGCAGATCTTTGAAGATTGACAATAAACTTTTGGATCGACATCCATTTCCTGGACCGGGTTTAGGAATTAGAATACTTGGAGAAGTTAGTTTGGAAAAAGTAAGGATTCTCCAAGAAGTTGATGCAATTTTCGTAAATGGCTTAAAAGAAGATGGATTGTATGACACTGTTTGGCAAGCTGGAGCAATATTTTTACCTATTCAATCTGTTGGTGTGATGGGCGATGAGCGAACTTATGAAAATGCGATCGCACTTAGAGCAGTTTCCTCAACTGATGGAATGACAGCTGATTGGTGTCATTTGCCCTATGAATTCTTAGCGAAAATATCAAATAAAATTATTAATCAGGTTAAAGGAATTAATAGAGTGACCTACGATATTAGTTCTAAGCCACCTGCTACAATTGAATGGGAGTAATATAAAACTAAATGAAAATTAGTCTTTTTTATCTTTTATTATGTATTCTTCTTGCTAAGAATTTAAACTCTCAGCAATATGTTCCAGTTACTTTTGTAAAAGGCAATTATTTTTATAATCATACTGTAATTGACGGGAACACTCTTTTCTATCTTCAAAAATTATACTCCTGTCCTGCTGAAGATATATTAAATGCAAATGAAGGCATTGAAAGAGGGCTAGATATTTCTAAAATTGTTTTGATTCCAGTTTCTCCTAAAACAATTACTCATATCGTAAAAGAAAAGGAAAATTTGTCTTATTTGTCTAGGTTGTATTTTGTGCCGATTGATTCGCTTATAAAATATAATCTTAATTCTGAAAAGGAGTTAAAAATCGGGCAAGAATTAAGTATTAAAGGGGCTATAATTCCAATTTTAAAAGAGTATCCGACAAATAGTGAGAAAATCCTTAATGATGTTTCATCTTTAAAAGACACGCCTATCATCAAATCAAATTTGAAGGATAATGATATTTATGTTTTTCATACCGTTCAGAATCAGGAAACGCTATATACTATTTCGAAACGATTTATGGTTTCATCAACGGAATTAAAAGATATAAATAAATTAAAAAGTAGTAGAATTTCTACTGGTGATGTTTTAAAAATTAAATTAAAAAATGAAAATAAAGAGAATGTTGGTTTTAGAAGTGTTGAGTCGAAAATAAAAATAGAACCTGCATCATTTTCGTCATTAAAGAATAGTGAATCTATTTCAATTGCTTTATTTCTTCCGTTTAATATAGATTCTCAAAAATCGATCAATAAAAATATTTCAAATGCTGCAATTGAGTATTATATGGGCGTAAAATTAGCTATTGATTCACTTACTAATTTAGGATTAAAAGCAGAATTTTTCATTTATGATTATTTTGATAAAACGAAAAGTTTAGAATCTATTTTAGAACAAAAATCTTTTCTTTCAATAGATTTAATAATTGCTCCACTCCATCAAAAAGAAGCAGAAATTGTTGCTTTATGGGCTAAAAAGAAAAATGTAAGAATGATTTATTCTGTATCTTTTTCTTCAAATTCTTTATTTGAAAATGAAAATTCCTACACAATGGTTACGAGTAATGAAATTATTCTTGAAAAATTAGCAAAAGAATTAATTCAAGTTTCCAAAGACAGACAATTTGTTTTGGTAAAAAGTGGAGTTATCACCGAGGATTCTATGTACGAGCATTTTTTAGCAGCTTTTCGTGCTGAGGTTTCTTTGGGGTCCAATTTAAAAATAATCGAAGCTAACTACGATAATTATAAATTATATAGTAAAAATAGTCGTAAAACTTGCTTTATATTTTTGTCGAATGAAAAAGAAAAAGTTATTTCTCTTTTAAATTATTGTAAAGAAAATGAATTGTTTCAGGTAGTAGGATTAAAAGAATGGATTGATTTAAAAGAAATTAATAGTGAAATCAAGAATAAATTTTCTTTTTATTATATGGCACCAAGTTATTTTTCTTACAATGATCCAATTTTAAAACCTTTTCATAAACTTTTTAGAAAAACATACAACACTGATTTGACAAAAATGGCTTGTCTTGGATACGATGTAATTTTTAATGCATGTAAATATTTTTTTACAGGTCAAGTAGCTTCAAATGGGTTGATTAGTAAATTCTCATTTGAAAAAAATGAAGTCGGCAATGGATTTCAAAATACTGGGTGTTTCTTTCTTAAGTTTGAAGATTTTGAATCTAAAATTTCTACTCTAAATGAATAGATTTGATATAGAAACTGAATTTAGAAAGTTACAGGATTATATTTGTGGCGAAGTAGAACTATTGGATGGTAAGTCAAAATTTAATGAAGATGCTTGGACACGCGATGAAGGAGGTGGAGGTTTTACCCGAACAATTAAAGATGGAAATATTATCGAAAAAGGAGGAGTAGCTTTTTCTGCTGTTCATGGTAAAGTTAGTGATGCAATGAAAACTCAATTGGCGATGACTGATGGTGATTTCTTTGCTTCTGGTGTTTCTGTAGTATTGCATCCAAAACATCCAAAACATCCAATTATTCACATGAATGTTCGTTATTTCGAGCTCGACAATGGTACGTATTGGTTTGGTGGAGGAATTGATTTATCTCCTCATTACGTAGATTTGAATGCTGCGAAGACTTTTCATTTGTCTCTTAAAAAGATTTGTGATCAATATAATCTAGAATTTTATCCAAAATTTAAATCGTGGGCAGATACATATTTTTTCTTACCTCATCGAAATGAATCGAGAGGTGTAGGAGGTATATTTTTTGATAATCAGAATGAAAAATTGGGGCTATCTAAAGCACAAATCCTAAATTTTTGCTTGGATTTAGGGCGTGTATTTCCACTTATTTACCGCGAGCAGATTGAATTAAATGTTGTGCAAACTCCAACTTTAGCAGAATTAAAATGGCAAGCATTACGAAGGGGTCGCTATGTTGAATTTAATTTATTACATGATCGTGGAACTAAATTTGGAATTTATTCTTCCGGAAGAACCGAATCAATTTTAATGAGTATGCCGCCAATGGCAAATTGGGAGTATAATTTTACTCCTGAAGAAAATTCAGAAGAGGCAAAAACACTTGCTTTACTGAAATCAAATCCAAAATTTCTTGATTAAGTTATATTTATTTCGCTTGTAATTTTAATATTAGGATTTAAACTTGCCTTTACTGAACAATATTTGTCTATTGAAAGCTGAATAGCACGTTCTACTTTAAGTAAATCAATTTCCACATCGATGGAGAAAATAAGATGGATTTTTTCAAAGGGACTTGGCACGCTGTTTTTCTTAGTTGCATCTACAGAAACCGCATATTTTTTTGGTTCTATTTGTTGCTTGTTTAAAATTATTAAAACATCAATTGAGATACAAGCTGCTAATGCACCAGCTAATAGTTCCATAGGAGTTAAGCCCATATTTTTTCCTCCAATGTCTTTTGATGAATCAATTTTACAGATAGCACCATTTTCATTTTCTAACTCAAAAACATAGGGTTTTTCTATTCGATTTAATTCTAATATCATTTCTTTTCGAGTTAATTATTATCACCTCAAATGTACATATTATGAATAATATCGAAAGGGAAATTAGTACCTTTGTCAATTATTAAATTTTAGATACACTAATGGAAACAAATCGAGTAAATGATCTTATTGCTCTTGAGGATAAATTCGGTGCGCACAATTATCATCCTCTTCCTGTAGTCTTAGCAAAAGGCGAAGGGGTTTTTGTTTGGGATGTTGATGGAAAAAAGTACTTCGATTTCCTTTCTGCATATTCTGCGGTGAATCAAGGTCATTGTCATCCTCGTATTACAAAAGCTTTAATTGATCAAGCTCAAACTCTCGCATTAACATCTCGAGCATTTTACAATGATTGTTTAGGTGAATATGAAAAACATGTCACTAATTTATTTTGTTTCGACAAAGTTTTACCAATGAATACAGGCGCAGAAGCTGTAGAAACTGCAATTAAACTTTGTAGAAAATGGGCCTACGAGAAAAAGGGAATTGAAGAAAATAAAGCGGTAATTGTTGTTTGCGAAGGTAATTTTCATGGGAGAACCACAACGATCATTTCTTTTTCTAGTGATGCAGATTCAAATAAGAATTTTGGACCTTATGCGCCGGGTTTTCTTTCCATTCCATATGATGATATTCCTGCTTTAGGAAATGCATTAAAATTACCCAATGTTGTTGGATTTTTAGTTGAACCAATTCAGGGAGAAGCAGGCGTTTATACTCCTTCAGATGATTTTATTTCAAAGGCGCGTCACTTGTGTACTGAAAATGGAGCTTTGTTTATTGCCGATGAAGTACAAACAGGAATTGGTAGAACTGGAAGCCTGCTTGCAGTATGTGGAAATTGCACCTGTGAAAATAACTGCGAACGTCAAAAAAATACATACAACCGTCCTGATATTTTAATACTTGGGAAAGCACTTTCTGGAGGGGTTTATCCTGTTTCTGCTGTATTAGCGGATGATGAAATTATGCTTGTAATAAAACCCGGACAACATGGTTCTACATTTGGTGGAAATCCCATAGCAGCAAAGGTTGCAATTGCGGCCTTAGAAGCTCTTAATGATGAAAAATTAATTCAAAATGCTCGGAATTTAGGTGAACTTTTTCGTTCGGAAATGAATCGAATCATCGCCACATCTGATTTAGTTCTTAAAGTTCGTGGAAAAGGATTGTTGAATGCACTTGTCATAAATGATTCTGAAACTGGAAAAACTGCTTGGAATTTATGTCTCGCCTTAAAAGAAAATGGACTTCTTGCAAAACCAACTCACGGCAATATTATTCGTTTTGCTCCGCCTTTAATCATTACCAAAGAGCAAATTTCAGAATGCATTGAGATTATCGAGAAAACACTAAAATCCTTTAAAAAATAAGTAGTATGTCAGAGGTGATAAAATTTGGAACAGATGGTTGGAGGGCAATTATTGGAGCGGACTTCACTGTTCAAAATGTTGCTCGAGTTTCTGAGGCAACCGGACTTTGGCTTAAGCAGAAATATACGAATCCTTCAGTAATTGTTGGGCATGATTGTCGCTTTGCAGGAGAATTATTTATGGAAACTGTTGTGAAGGTTTTAGTTCAACAGGGAATAAAAGTAAAAATGGCCAAAGGTTTTGTTTCTACTCCGATGATTTCTTTGGCAGCAAATCACTTTAATTGTGAAGTTGGAGTTATAATTACAGCAAGTCATAATCCACCATCTTATAATGGGTTTAAGTTAAAGGCACATTTTGGCGGACCTTTAGAACCGGAAAATGTCCAAGCTGTTGAAGATCTAATTCCTTCAAGTTGCACAATAGATTATGCTTCCGTTTCGATAGATATTTCAATTCAATCTGGAAAAATTGAAGTAGTTGATATCGAAGAACTTTATATCAATCACATAAAAAACAACTTTAATCTAAATGCAATTTCAAAATCAGGAATGAAGCTCGTTTATGATGCAATGTATGGAGCAGGGCAGCGTGTTATGCCTAGAATATTATCATCTGTAGAACTATTGCATTGCGATCATAATCCTTCTTTCCGAGGGCAAGCTCCTGAACCGATTGCGAAGAATTTGAAAGAATTAGAATCTTATATTATTCAAAATCCAGGTGTGCATTGTGCGCTTGCAACCGATGGTGATGCAGATAGAATTGGCTTATACAATGGTAAAGGTGAATTTATTGATTCACATCACATTATTTTACTTTTGATCCATTACATGGTGAAATACAAACAGATGACGGGTAAGGTTGTAATAGCTTTTAGTGTTACTCCTCGTGTAGAACTACTTTGTAAACATTATGGCTTAGAGTTGGAAGTTACGAAAATTGGCTTTAAAGAAATAGCCAGTATTATGGTAAAAGAAGATGTTTTATTGGGTGGTGAGGAATCAGGCGGCATTGCGGTAAAAGGCCATATACCTGAACGTGATGGGATTTGGATGGGGCTTATTATTTGGGAATTCATGGCGAAATCTGGAAAAACACTTGATGAATTAATTGATGAGGTGTATGCTATTGTTGGCCCATTTAAATTTGAAAGAAGTGATTTACATATAACAGAGGTTTTAAAGCAAAAAATAATTACTTCTTGCAAAGCCAATAAGTACAAATCTTTTGGTGAATACAAGGTGAAAGATTTAAAAACAATTGATGGATTTAAGTATTTCTTTGATTCTGAGCGCTGGGTTATGATTCGACCTTCGGGAACCGAGCCAGTTTTAAGGACTTACGCTGAAGCACCGACTTTAGAGGAGGTCAGAAAAATCTTAAAAGTTACTGAAGCTGAAATTTGTACATTATAGCTCGTTATTTTAATGCAAATAAAGGTCTTGTTGTAGATTAACGCAGTTGAGACTATAATCAAAAACTAGAAAGTTTATCTTAAATTTAGAAAAATATTAAATGAACATTTAATAATATCAACTTATTTTCTTTGATGGTATTTGTTTTCTTTTAGGTAATTGTAAAATTTCCCTTTATATTTGCCATCCTATTTTTTTGATTTGAATTATAATAACTTATTTTTTTCTCTTTCACTTATTTTTTTATTTCCTTTTACTTTAAGGGTTGTAAATAATCGTTGTAGCTTGAAAGAGAAATCTTTTGTGAAAGTTAATCAGTGCATTAAAAATCATTCAAAATCAAATAAAAAAATTAGTTTACGTGCCTTAAGCAAATTACCTATTTCACATAAGAGAATTCAAATAAATATTGTAGATACTGAGGTTATAGATTTCAATTATAAAAATAATAACAATTATCATACAGGGTTTATAAAGCCTGTTCGTGGTTGTGTGAATTCTAGGTTTGGAAACAGAAATAGTGGAAATCATTGCGGAATAGATTTGCATTTAAGAACAGGTGATACAGTTTACGCATCCAATTTTGGGAAGGTTCGGTTTTCAAAGTATCATAAAGGTGGATATGGAAATTTAATTGTATTATCTCATTCAAATGGAATTGAAACATACTATGCGCACTTGAGTAAATTTTTAGTTTCAAATGAAACCGAGGTTAAAGTCGGTCAAGCTATTGGTTTAGGAGGAAGTACAGGTCGTTCTTCAGGGCCTCACTTACATTTTGAAATAAGGATAGATGGAAAGACAATTAATCCCGAAAGATTTATTTATTTTGGTGGGAGAAATCTTGTGAAAAGGGACATTGAAAAAATAAAAGCTGCACGTCAAATTACTCCAATTATAGATTTAATTGAAACTGAGACTTTAATAAATAAAAGAAAAGTAATCTTGCTTGGGTCTTCTATTTCAAAATCTACTGGTTTTCTTGCAAATTTAAAATTTGAAGGTGACTCTACAATAATAACGGATAATCCCCGAATTGTTTCTGTAACAATTAATGAAAATTTTATCAAAGGGACTTTTATTCCCTCTAGCTTTGTTAGTAATCAAAGACTTGCTAGTTTAGTTTCGGTTGCAGTTGCTTACAAAAGACCACATTCATCAAAAGTTGAAGTTTTAAAGGGACTTTTAAAGGTTGTAAATTAATAGAAAGTTCAATATTTAAAATATTAATTTACTATTTCACTTATTCCTTTTTTTTTGTTAAAAAGCACTTTTTATCTTATTTAACCTGCACTTTTTGTCTTAATTTTGTCAAATGAATTGGATTGGCAATCGTATAAGTTTTATTGATAGCAAAGGAAAAACTACAATCGTAATTTCGCCTGAAAAAAATTATCTTATTACTGCTTTAATGGGTGCGTGGTTGGCAATGTGGATTACAATTGGCTGCACAGTTTTTTGGTCGCTTTTTTATCTTCTATTATCCAATCAAGAAGAAATAATCATTTACATATTTTTAGTTTTTTGGGTCTATTATGCGATAAAAGTTTCTAGATCTTTTCTGTGGTTACTTTATGGCAAAGAATTAATCAAGATTGATAACTTGGCTTTATCTTATAAAAGATCACTTTTGAAATATGGAAAATCAGTTCCTTATTATTTTGAAAATATTTCTAATTTTTCTTTTTCAATTCCTGAACCACGTTCAATGCACGCTATTTGGGAAGCCTCTCCTTGGATTTCAGGAGGAGAACGATTTCATTTTGATTATTTTAGTAAAATGATTCGCTTTGGCAGAAAAATTTCAGAAAAAGATGCCAAATTACTTTATCAACTCATCAACAAACGTATTCAAGAACGCTCAAAAAAATAATTTATGTACGGAAAGTTAAAAGATGCATTAGCTAGTGAATTAAAAATAATTGAAGAGAGTGGATTATTGAAGCGCGAGCGA
>JBILAB010000003.1:0-44025 GCA_044354455.1 Crocinitomicaceae bacterium
CAAGTACAAAGTTAAGCATTCCCTTATTTTGAAACGTTCTAAACAGAAAAGAGTTTTAAAATAATGATACTTATCTTGGCTTAAGGTTGATATATGGAATTAAAATTTCTTCCATTGAAATTCCCCCGTGTTGAAAAGTATTTTCATAATAATTAACAAAATGATTGTAATTGTTGGGGTAAACAAAAAAATCTTGACCTTTTGCAAAAACAAATTCAGAAGACATTTTTAGTTTTGGTAAAAAAGCTTCCTGAGGATTTTGAACAGAAAAAACCTCTTTTTTATTATAGCTTAAACCTCTTCCAACTTTATATCTTAAGTTAGAATTAGTGCTTTTTTCACCGACTATACGCACTGGATTAGTTACTTTTATTGTTCCATGATCACTTGTAATCATTAGCCTTATACCAGCTTCAGCAATTTTTTTAATAATTTCTAAAAGTGGAGAATGTTCAATCCAGGAAACAGTGATAGAGCGATAAGCTGCCTCATCTTCTGCCAATTCACGGATGATTTCCATTTCGGTTCTAGCATGAGAAAGCATATCTACGAAATTATAGACAATGAAATTAACGTCATTCTCTTTTAATAGATGAAATTGCTCGCTTAATTTTTTGCCTGCTTCAACTTTTGTAATTTTATTATAGCTCCACTTTACATTTTTGCCCAAACGCTTTAAATGAGCCTCTAAGAAATCTTGTTCGTGCATGTTTTTTCCACCTTCATCATCTTCATTTTTCCAAAGCTGAGGAAAGCGTTTTTCAATTTCAGATGGAAGTAAACCAGCAAAAAATGCATTTCTAGCATAGTGTGTGGCGGTTGGAAGTATTGAATAAACAATTTCTTCTTCATCTTTAACAAAATACTTTGCGAAAATAGGCTCGATCATTTTCCATTGATCAAAGCGCAAATTGTCAATTAGTAGAACTGCTATTTTTTCGCTTCCAATTTTCGGGGCTATTTTGTTTTTTATAACATTCTGAATCATTAAAGGAGCTTCTTCTGTTCCATTAAGCCAATCAAGGTAGTTATCTTCAATAAAATCTGCAAATAGCTTATTGGCTTCTTTTTTTTGCATTTCTAGAATTTCACGCATTCCAGATTCCTCAATTGTATCGAGTTCAATTTCCCAAAAAACTAGTTTTGAGTATAATTCTTTCCATTCTTCTGCATCTAATCTCCCGTTTAAAAGCATTCCTAATTGTCGAAATTCTTGCTGATAATTAGAATTTGTTTTTTGTGAAACTAATTTACTCTTATCAAGAATTTTTTTGATACTCAATAAAATTTGATTTGGATTAACAGGTTTGATGAGGTAATCGGCAATTTTACTCCCAATTGCTTCTTCCATGATATGTTCTTCCTCACTTTTTGTGATCATTACAACCGGCACGAGTGGAAAAGATTCTTTTATCTGAGATAAGGTTTCAAGCCCAGAAAGTCCAGGCATATTTTCGTCTAGGAAGACAATGTCGTAGCTCTTTTCATGGCATTTATCAATTGCATCAGAACCATTTGTTACTCCGTCAACTGAGTAACCTTTATTCTCTAAAAAAAGAATATGCGGCTTTAATAATTCAATTTCATCGTCTGCCCAAAGAATTTTACCTTGCATTTGCCTTATTTTTAATAGCTTTGAATAATTAATCTAAAGTTAATCAATTGCGACCGAACTTAAATCGAAATAACAAGAAGAAAATAGTTAACGACCCAGTCTATGGTTTTATTTCTATTCCTGACGAAATTATTTTTGATGTTATAGAACATCCCTTCATGCAGCGCCTCCGTCGTATTATGCAATTAGGCTTAAGTCACCTTGTTTATCCGGGTGCAATTCACACGCGTTTTCATCATGTTTTGGGAGCGATGCATTTAATGTCTCAGGCAGTTGCAACAATTCGTAGAAAAGGAAATGATATTTCTCTAGAAGAGGAACGCGCTGTTTATTTGGCAATATTGCTTCACGATATCGGTCACGGACCGTTTAGTCATGCTTTAGAATACGATATTGTTTGTGGAGTTAGTCACGAGAAAATATCTGGTTATTTTATAGATCGTTTAAGTTCTGAATTTGGAGAAGATTTAAATAGAGCACTTTTAATTTTTCAAAATAAGTATGAAAAGCCCTATTTACACCAGTTGGTTTCTAGTCAATTGGACATGGATCGCTTGGATTATTTAAATCGAGATAGTTTTTATTCTGGCGTAAGTGAGGGAATTATTGGCAGCGAGCGCTTAATTGAAATGCTCAATGTTCATGATGGTAATTTGGTGCTTGAAGAAAAAGGAATTTATTCAATTGAAAAATTTATCGTTGCAAGGCGCTTGATGTATTGGCAAGTTTATCTACACAAGACGGTTGTTGCTGCGGAATACATGCTTATTTATACTTTGCGAAGGGCAAAAGAGTTGGTTAAAAACGGAGAAGTAATTTTTGCAAGTTCTGCCTTAAAGTTTTTTCTTGAAAATGATATAAAACAAGAAGATTTTGAGCATAACCCTAAAGTTTTAGATTTTTTCGCTCAGCTAGATGATTATGATATTTTGGGAGCAATCAAAGAGTGGCAGAATAATTCAGATCAGGTTTTATCGATTCTTTCTAAGGCACTTGTGAACCGCAAACTTTTTAAAATTGAAATTTCAAAAGAGCCATTTAGTAAAGCTAGAATTGAAAATGAAAAAAAGACGGTGCAGTCATTATATAATTTGACGCCTGAAGCTCTTGATTATTTTGTGTATTCAGATATCCTTACTAATAAAGCGTATAATCAAGACAAGGAAAATATAAATATTTTAATGAAAACTGGAGAAATAATTGATCTCACAAAAGCTTCTGATAATTTAAATATTTCAGCATTGGCACAGCCAGTCGAAAAGTATTTTTTATGTTATCCAGTAGCCTGATTTATTTCTTTTTTACTTCTTCTTTCGTTACCATTGTTTTTTGCAAAGCAACTGAGGTAGGAATTGTAATTAAATAGCCTTCTGCATTTCGAATGTACATAAAGAAAAAGGAAATATCTACGAGTTTACCTTCCACATCATATTCTTTGTCTAAAACACGAATGCTTTGCCCAATTTTTAGGGGATGATTAAAAAACAAGATTAAACTTGAGGTGATATTTGAAAGAATTGACCATTGTGCAAAAAATGCAATCCCTAAAACAGTAACCACAGAAGTAAGAAATACAATTAAATCTTTTTTGTCAATATTCCATATAGAAATAAGGGTTACAGTAATAAAAATAAATAGAAAAAGATTAATGATTCTATGTGCAATTCGTTTTCTTTTCGCGTCAAAGTCAAAATGATTTAAAAAGCGATTTACTGATTTTCGGCTCACTAGTTTTATGATTACTGCAACAATTAAGAGCCCAAATGTTAGCAGCAACTGATTTTCGATTATGTTCATTTTTTATTTTTTAAGTTAATTTTTGCTTTTTCCCAATATACATCCATTTCTTCAAGATTCATATTTTCAATTTTTTTCTTGTCTTCGCGAATTGTTTCCTCCATTAATTGAAAGCGCCGAATAAATTTTTGGTTTGTTTTAGCCAAGGCATTTTCTGGAGAAATATCAATGAATCGAGCATAGTTTACTAAAGAAAATAATAAGTCGCCAAATTCTTCTTCTATGTTTTCAGAATTTGCTGCAATTTCAACTTGGAATTCTTCCAATTCTTCTTTCACTTTATCCCAAACATTTTCCTTTTTTTTCCATTCAAACCCAATTCCTTTAACTTTTTCTTGAATTCGAATTGCCTTTACTAATGCAGGTAACGAAGAAGGCACACCTTCCAAAATTGATTTTTTCCCTTCTTTTAATTTTAATTTTTCCCAGTTGGCCTTTACTTCTGTTTCATGAGCTACAATAGTATCGCTGTAAATATGAGGGTGTCGGTTAACTAATTTATCGCAAATCCCATCTAAAACAGCTGTTAAAGTAAATGCTTTTTGTTCTTCAGCAATTTTTGAATAGAATACAAGGTGTAAGAATAAATCGCCTAATTCGCCTTTTAAGGAGTTTAAATCATTCGCGGTAATTGCATCTGCCAATTCATATGTTTCTTCAATTGTTAACTCGCGAAGGCTTTCAATGGTTTGTTTTTTATCCCATGGACATTTTTCACGGAGCTCATCCATGATTGTCAATAATCTTTCAAATGCTTGTAGTCGTGAATCCATTTTTTTGTAAAAGTATAGATTATAGTCTTTCACCTTTGTTTATCTTTGATAAATATGTCTGTGAAACTTCATTTTTTTTTAATTATAAGTTGCTTGCCTTTTTTATTCTTTGGTCAAGGAACTAATGAAAAAGGATTTGAAATCAAATCAAAAATCGGTTTTTTAGCTATCCAACACCAGTCAATGTCACATCTACCTAAAGAAACAGCAAAAGCGCTTGAAATTAGCTATTTTTATCATACTCGCGGGACTAAACTTTGGCATAAAGCGTATCGTTATCCAACATTTGGAGCAACACTTTTTATTGGTTCAGTTGGAAATACAAAAGTGCTCGGAACTTACACTGGATTGTATGGCTTTGCCGAACTTCCACTTATTAAATATAAAAATTTTGAAATGAATTTCAAATTTGCTACCGGTTTAGGCTATTCTAATTCCTCTTATTTTGAAAACTCTAAAAATGTGGCGATTGGCACAAAATTTAACACCATGATGTGCTTTGGAATTAAAAGTATTCAACGCTTTAAGAATAGTTCAATAAGTCTTGGAATTGACATGACACATTTTAGTAATGGAGGATTTAAAATGCCTAACTACGGGATCAATATCCCTTATATTTCTGTTGGGTATGGAAGAAGACTTGGAAAAAAAATTGAATATACTGAAAATACTACTTCTGATTTCCCATTAAATAAGTGGCTTTACAATGTTTTTGGAATGTATTCCCGGAATTCTGTAATGCCTATTGGCGGAAAAAGTTATCCGGTTTATGGCACTGGATTTTCTGTTCGCAGGTATTTTGGACAGAAAGCAGGTATCGAATTTAATTTAGATTTTATCTCAAAGCAAGTTATTTTTTCATACGAGCCATCTATCCCAAAAACACAATTAGATATTTTACAAATCGGTTTCTATACTGCGTATTTGGTTCCTTTAAATAACTTTAATTTTGTCTTAGGAATGGGAGTATATTTGAAGGATAAATTCCATACAGATGATCCTATTTATACTCGTATTGGCTGCAGGTATCAGTTTAAAAATGGACTAACAAGTTCTTTTAATCTCAAAACACATTTTGGTCGTGCTGACTATTTAGAATTTGGATTAGGTTATACTTTTAACTATAAATAAGTATGTTCGTTCGACTATTTTTCTTTTTAATTATTCCTTTTTTATTTAGTTCATGTAAAAAACCAAGCGATCGGTCATGTTATAAAATGACAGGTGACAACATTAATAAAATTATTCCACTTGGAAGTTTTACCAAAATAGTTTTAGGCCCGTATATTCAGTATGAATTAATACAAGACACTATAAATTTTATAGAAATTAGCGCAGGAGAAAATATAATTAATTTTATTTCGAGTGATATTGAAGATGGAAAGCTGGTTATTGAAAACAATAATAAGTGTCGATTTTTACGCTACAAAAAAGAAAAAGTAACTGCAAAAATTCATTTTACAACATTAAATTCTATTTTTTACCATGGATCAGAACCATTAATTTCAAAGGATACATTAGATTTTTCAGCAACCACATTAACTCTAGATGCTAATGAAACTTCAGGTTCTATAAATTTAAAATTAAAGGCAAAAACAATCTATTTAAATAATTCTAATGGCACTCCAGATATTGAACTTTCAGGTTTTTGTGATTTTTTTAAAATTTCAATAACTGCTAATGGAACATTTTCAGCTAAAAATCTTTTCGTAAAGGATTCTATTTATTTGCACTATGCATCTTCATTGTACTCCGAACTAAAAAGTAGTAATTGCAAACTTAAGGCAGAATTATCAGGAGTAGGGAATGTGGGTTATTTTGGGATTCCATCAGGTATTTTGACGAATTATTATAATTCTGGGCGACTTATCGATAAAAACTAATATAGTTTCCTATTTTTGTTAAAATTTTAGTAGAATGCTAGCTGTAATATTATTAACCATTGGTTTATTGGCAATTGGAGTTGCTGGAATTTCAATCAAACTCTTACTCAAAAAAGACGGAAAATTTGCTGGCACTTGTGCATCGAATAATCCACTTTTAAATAAAGAAGGTGAATCCTGTGGTTTGTGTGGCGCTCGTCCTGAAGAAAAGTGCCAAGGATAATTTTTCTTAGTACTTTTATTTTTTCAAAATTTATAAGCTTTTCTTTTTTATGAAAATTATTTCTTTTAACGTTAATGGCATTCGTGCAATTGTAGGAAAGACCTTTGTTCAAGACATGGATGAAGTTGCTGCAGATATAATTTGTCTTCAAGAAACAAAAGCAAGCCCTGAACAGGTGAATGAAGCGATTTCTAGTTTAACGAATTATCATGTTTATGCTAATAGTGCAGAACGAAAAGGATATTCAGGAACTGCGATTTTTTCCAAAACAAAACCGCTTTCCGTCACCTATGATATGGGTCTTGAAGAACACGATCAGGAGGGGCGAATAACATGCGCAGAATACGATAATTTTTTTCTTGTTTGTGTTTATGTTCCAAATTCTGGTAGCGAGCTTGCACGTTTGTCCTATCGACAAAAATGGGATTCAGATTTCTTGATTTATTTAAAGAAACTAGAAAAAAATAAGCCTGTAGTTGTTTGTGGCGATTTCAATGTTGCTCATCAAGCAATAGATCTTTCGCGACCTAAAGAAAATTACAATAAAGCAGCTGGTTACATGCAAGCAGAAATTGATGGCATGTCAAATTTTTTAAAAAATGGCTTTGTTGATACATTTAGATGGAAATATCCAGAAACACTAAAGTATTCTTGGTGGAGTTATCGTGCTGGTGCAAGACCAAAAAATATCGGTTGGAGAATAGATTATTTTTTATGTTCGGATTCATTTAAAGAAAACATATTAGAAGCTACGATTTACAATGATGTTTTTGGTTCAGATCATTGTCCCGTTGGGATAGAATTAAAAGAAGTTAAATAATGCAACATCTAAAAGATACTTTTAAACATCAAGGAAAAAGAAAGATTCTTATTGCAGAATTAGTTGATATGGGCATTAAGAACAAGGATATCTTGGAAGCTTTTAATGCCATTCCCCGCCATTTTTTTTTAGACTTAGCATTTGATGAACAAGCTTACACGAATATGGCTTTTCAAATTGGTTCCGGGCAAACAATTTCGCATCCTTACACAGTTGCATTTCAAACTGATTTATTGGAACTAAAGAAAGGGGAGAAAGTACTAGAAATTGGTTCAGGTTCTGGATTTCAAACCTGTATTCTCTGTCAAATTGGCGCTAAAGTCTTTTCAATTGAGCGCCATCGAGAACTTTTTATGAAAGCAAAACAGATGGTTGGTTTCTTTAATTTTAGTGCAAAAATGTATTTTGGAGATGGCTACAAAGGGAATCCATCGTATGCTCCCTATGACAAGATTTTGGTAACCTGTGGAGCTCCAGAAATTCCAAATGAATTGATAAAGCAATTAAGAATTGGTGGAATTATGATTATACCTGTTGGAGAAGGAAAAGAACAAAAGATGTTAAAAATTATAAAAACCCAAGAAGAGGAATATACTATTCAAGAATTTGGAACTTTTAAGTTTGTTCCAATGCTTGAACGAACTGTAAAATAATTTTTATCAAGTTCTTATGTGAAGATTTAATTATTTCTCATTAAATCATATACAAGCTGAATCAATAATTAGGAGATTCTTATTACTTTCACAAAAAAAATAATATTCATGAAAGCATTATTGAAAAACCTTTTGCCACATTTTATTGCTGTCGTTATTTTTATTGGTTTAGCTTCTGCTTACTTTTCCCCACTTTACAGCGATTATTCTTTAAAGCAAAATGATGTCAAGCAATATAAGGGAATGGCAAAGGAAATTGAGGATTGCCGCTTGCAAAATGATATCGATCCGCTTTGGACAAATTCCATGTTTGGTGGAATGCCGGCCTATCAAATTACTGTTGAACACTCTTCAAATTTCTTGATTATAGTAGATTCTATTCTCAAGTTAGGATTGCCTCGACCAATAGGTATTTTATTTATGGCGATGTTAGGGTTTTATATTTTTGCGCTTTGCATGAGAATAAATCCTTGGCTAGGAATACTAGGTTCAATTGCCTTTGGATTTTCAACAATCAATATATTGTACTTAGCTGGCGGACACATGACTAAAGTGAATGCCATTGTATATATGGCTCCCGCACTTGGAGGAATGCTCTTGGCTTTTCGTGGGAAGTGGCTGCTAGGAAGCATCATTTTTGCCTTGTTTTTCGGTTTGAATTTAACGGCAAACCATCTGCAGATGACCTATTATTTGGTGTTCCTTTTGGCTGCAGTTGCAATTGGAGAAGGTGTACGTTTACTTATTCAAAAAGAATTTATTTCGTTGGGAAAAGTTATTGCAGCTTTATCCTTAGGAACAATTCTAGCTGTTTTACCTTCTGCAAGTAACCTTATGACAACTTTGGAATACAGCAAGCATACAACACGCGGTGCAACAGATTTAACAATTAAACCAAAAACTGCTACGAATTCTCAAGCGCAAGAAGGTTTGAATAAAAATTATATTTTAGAATACAACTTTGGACCTGGAGAGTTCCTTTCAATGCTCTCGCCGAATGCTAAAGGAGAAAAAGGCGATTATCTTGGAAATGATGAAGTTGCTATGGAAAATGTAGACAGCCAGTTTTCTGAACAAATTGCTCAGATGAATCGCTATTGGGGTGGACAGTCGAGTAGTGGCGGCGCCTTTTATTTCGGTGCATTGATGCTCACATTTTTTATTTTAGGATTGATTTTAATAAAGGATAGTTTGAAGTGGTCATTTTTAGCAATGAGTATTTTAGCGATTTTATTGGCATCGAATGATCCCGGAGGAATTAATGATTTTTTCATAAATAAATTCCCTCTTTACAATAAATTTAGAGATTCAAAGATGATTTTATCACTGCTTCAAGTGATGGTTCCAGCTTTGGGAATACTTTTTCTAGATCGTCTTTTTAAGAAAAGTGAACTGATTGAAAACAAGAAAGTTTACTTATATGTTTCTGGTGGTGTCGTATTAAGTGTTATCTTACTTTATGTTTTCCCTTCGCTATCAGGTTCATTTTTACGCGTAGATGAAGTAAAACAATTCAACGATGCAATGAAAGGGAACCAGGATGTTTCTCAATTAAAAGGTTTAAAACAAGCTTTAATTGATACAAGAATTTCGCTTTTCAAAAGTGATCTCGCACGTTCAATCTTTTTAGTTATTCTGGCTTGTGGAATTGTTTTGGCAGCAGTTTATGCAAAGCTTTCAAATAAAATATTGATTGGACTTGCAATTGCACTTGTTGCTTTTGATAATATTTCTGTCTGTAGTCGCTACCTAAATAGTGATGAGGAAGATGGAGTATACAAGAGTTATGAGGAAAATTCTCTTGCTGCAACACCAAATCCTGTGCAAGTTGCAGATTATTCTATTTTAGAAAAAGAAAAGAACTCAGTTCTCAACTTTAATCAAAAAGTAAGTTCTCTAGGATCTAAAATGAATACCTCTATTCAATATAAAAATATAGATTCTGAAAATATAAAATCATTAGCGGCTTTTGGCGTTTTAAATTTGCATACCAATTACCGTGTTTTATCTTTTTCAAATCCATTTGCCGAGACAAATACAAGTTATTTTCATAAAAGTATTGGCGGTTATCATGGAGCTAAGTTAAAACGATATCAGGAGCTTGTTGATTTTTACATCAATGATGAAATGATGAAAGTTCGACAAGAATTCATCAATAAAGAGATTGTAAAGCGCCCTGAAATTATGGCGCAGTATCAGGAAACAAAAGATCCTCAAGCTCAAATGCAAATTATTGAGGGGTTTTTCCAAGCAACAAATTTTGATTCTGTTGTCTTACAAAAGAATTTTACACCAGTTTTGAATATGTTAAATACCAAGTATTTTATTTCTGGAAAAGGGGTTAAGGCAACTTCCAATCCAAATGCAAATGGAGCAGCTTGGTTTGTATCTGCTGTAAAGCAAGTTAAAAATAGCAATGAAGAAATGGAAGCATTGGGAAAAAATAACCTCAGTAATACTGCAATTGTAAACAAGGAATTCTCAAAGTATTTAGCTCCTCTTGATGAAATTGATTCAACAGCAACAATTTCCCTCAGTAAATACGGTGTGAATGAATTGGCTTATACTTCAAATTCTACAATCCCAATGAATGCCGTTTTTAGTGAAATATATTATTCAGACGGTTGGAATTGTTACATTGATGGTAAGAAAACAGATAAGATTTTTAGAGCGAATTACATTCTCAGAGGCGCTATGATTCCAGCAGGAAAACATAGTATTACTTGGAAATTTGAACCTCAGACATATTTTAAATCTAACACATATTCTTTATTGGGATCTATTGGATTGATTTTATCTTGCCTCATAGTATTTGGCATAAATCTAAAAGGAATTACAACAACTAAAGAATAATTGTATTTGCTTAAAAGTGTATGTTCAAATTAACTAAAAAAATCCCGAGACCATTAGTAGAAAGCTTTTTAAGGTGGCTAACGAATCTATTAATTCTATTTTACAGAATTAAATTTAAACAATTGATAATTCGTAAAGGAACCTCTGACCATTATGTATTCCGAGATATTTTTCTCTTTAAAGAATTCAAATTACCAGTCAAAATTATCCCTAAGTTAATTATTGATACTGGTGCGTACACAGGGTTATCCTCTCTTTATTATTCTTCAAAGTATCCAAAGTCTAAAATTATTTCAGTAGAACCAGAGATTTCAAATTTTAAAATCCTATCAAAAAACACTGAATTAAATCTCAATATTAAGAGAATTAACGCCGGAATATGGTCTAAAAACACAAAACTAAAAATTGTTGATTCAAATTCAGCAAAATGGGCTTTCACAGTCAATGAGACATACAATGATGATGCTGATGGAATTCAAGCCATTACAATAGATCAAATTTTATTTGATTCTGGATTCGAACAGATTGATATTCTAAAAATAGACATTGAGGGGTCGGAAAAAGAAATATTCAGCAATAATAGTGAAAAATGGTTGTCAAAAGTAAATATTCTAGTTCTAGAATTACATGATAGACTTGTTCCTGGATGCTCAAATGCAGTTTATAATTCACTATTTATGGATGAATGGCAGGAATACAAAAAAGGCGAAAAAGTTATATTAATAAACAAGAAATACCTTGAATCACTAACCTAGATAAACGAATAAATTATTAAATAATAACATGGAAATAAAAGACTACTGGGATGAATTCTATAAAAAAAATATAGTTTTAAAATCCGAAAGTGACTTTGCAAAATCAACTTTGAAATATATTGAAGAAAAAAATTTACACAACAATAAACTTATTGATGTAGCTTGTGGAAATGGTAGAGATACATTCTATTTTTCACGAAATGGTATTCAATCTACTGGTATAGATATCTCCGTTCATCCGAAAGCAGACAACCCCATATTTTTAAAAGAAAATATTCTTACGTTTGATTATTCTGATTTCCAAATAATATATTTAAGATTTATCATTCACGCTTTAAAAGAAGTCGATCTTGATAAATTATTAAAGCGTTTAAAATTAGCACATAAGGATCAATATCTTTTTATTGAAACTCGTTCTTCGAAAGGCATAACTGACAAAGACAAATCAGAGACTTTTTTTAAATCTTCAGTAGGAGAAGAACATTTTAGAATGCTCTATTCAGAATCTTATTTAACTAAAAAACTTAATAACTTCTTTCACATTGAGAAAGTTGAAGAAAACAAAGGTTTTTCAATTTACAAAAATGAAGATCCTGTTTGTATTCGATACATATTAAAATCAAAAAAATGATTTCAAAGTTAATCTCGAATGAAGATTTTTCAGTTTATAACGGGGAAAACACAATTCTCCGAAAAGCTCAACTACGCATGCTTGAAATCTTAGTTCAAGTTTCCTCTATTTGTGATAAACATGCCATACCCTATTGGATCGATTACGGAACATTATTAGGCGCTGTAAGACATAATGGATTTATTCCATGGGATGATGATTTAGATATTTCGATACTTAAAAAAGATTACACTAAACTTTCAAAAGTTTTACAAAAAGAACTCCCATTGAATTTGGTGTTTCAAAATTGGAAAAACGAAAAAAAATTAACTCTAAAAGTTACCAAAATTCGCGATATATATTCTTACTATGATGATGGTTTAACAAAACGGGGAGAGACAAAACATCAAGGAATATTTATTGATATTTTTACTATTGAAAACATACCATCTATTAGAATAAAAAGATTTATTGATTTTTTTTATGGTCGATCATTCAGAAGGCTTAGGGGTTTGAATACTAATAAAACAGAATATTTTCTTTCTTATGTAATTTGGCCTTGGGCCTTACTCTTAGCTTTTATTTCAAGAATATCGTCATTTCTTTTAAAATCACATACTTTAGCAAATATATATGGAGGATTGAATTTGCCCGTTTATCATAAAAAGAATGATATTTTCCCTTTACAAAAAATTTGTTTTGAAGGGTTAGAGTTTAGTTGTCCTAATAATCACCAAAAATTTTTAACTTCAATTTATGGTGATTATATGAAAATACCTCCAAAAGAAAAACGTTTTACACACGCAAAAAGCATTGAATTTCTAGATTAGTTTTACATGAATTCACACAAAAAAAATCCTGAAATATCTGTTATTCTCCCCGTTTATAACGCTGAAAAATACATTAGAAATTCAATTGAAAGTATTCTTCACCAATCTTATAAGGATTTTGAACTTATAATTATTAATGACGGCTCTATTGACAATAGTGGAGCTATTATCAGTTCTTTCAATGATGTCAGAATTCACTATTACACAAATGATACTAATCTAGGTTTAATAAAAACCTTAAATAAAAGCATCAATTTATCTAAAGGCAGATATATTGCTCGAATGGACGCGGATGATATTTGTATGCCCAATCGATTTGAAAAACAAGTTGCATTTATGGAAAGCCATCCGAGTGTCGTTCTTTGCGGTACTTGGGCGAAGATCATTGATGATCAAGGAAAAATCACTGGTCGAATTAAGCGAATTGATTCCAGCGACCTGATTAGAGCGACCATGCTTTTCACGACGCCCTTTCTTCATCCTTCTGTGATGATGCGAAGCGACGCCCTTCAGAACAATCAATACGATGATATCTCGCTGCATTGCGAAGACCTCGAACTGTGGATGCGCTTGGCGAAACAACCTGAATATCAATTCGCCAACTTGCCAGAATTTCTTCTTCACTACAGGTGGCACACGACGAATATCTCAGTTCAGAATTCTGATTTTCAAGCCGACAAAAAAAAGCAGTTAATTCGACCATATATTGAAAATTTAGCAGGTGTTATTACAGACGACGAATTGAAAATTCACTTTTTAGCTTTTAGCACAAAAGCACTTTCTATTTCTGAAAGAAAACAAAGTAATATATGGTTAGCTAATTTATCCCAAAAGAATAAATATAATAAACACTATCATTCTGAATCACTGGATGCATTATTTTTGAGCAGGTGGTTCATTACGTGTTTAAGGGCAAAAGCATATTTAAGTTTATTTTGCATTAAATTACCTTGGTATAATCCAACTATCCTGGCAAAAGCTTTGAAATTAATGTTATACAAATAAGATACTATTCTTTTTTCCAACCCATTAATCCTTGAGTCAGCCACCATCTGAATGCTATGACCATATTCCCTTTAGCGGGCTTCAGTCTAATTAAAAAAGCCAACCATAAGATTAAACTAGCTGCCCATAGAAAAACCTCCTTACAAATTCTTATTAGCAAAAGAAACTTTCCAGAAGCCAAAGTTCTTATTCGCTCACTCATTCCAGCTCCAATTGCTTGTCTTCTGATAAATGCATCTGTAGTTCTTTCAATAGGAACAGAGTGAAAAACAATTGCCTTGGGATCATAAAATACACCTAAATTTGCTTTATTAATTCGGTCAAATAATTCTTTCTCTTCACCGCCCATCATACTTTTATCTGTTCTACCTAAGGAAGTATTGAATAAGCCAATTTTTTCGAAAATATTTGTTTTAAAAGTCATGTTTGAGCCTCTTGGATAATTATTTCTTGAAAATGCCATTGGAGAATTCCCAAGATCAAAAAAACCTAAAAGTGAATTAATAAATTTATTCTCCCATTTAGGAATTATACTTTCATAATGCAGTAAAATCTTACCGCCGAGCGCATCCATTTTCGATTCCGCTTCGAATGCCTTAACACAGACCTCCAAATAATCTTCCTGAATGAAAGCATCGTCATCAAGGAAAGTAATCAACTCAAACTTTGCCAACCCAATTGCATGGTTACGCGCAAAAGAAAGCCCTTGTTGGGCCTCAACAGCATAGCTAGTCAAGATGTCCGGACATTCATTTTTGAATATTTCGAAAAGTTCAGCTGTTTTACCTGGTGAATTATTATTGATCAAGATAACTTCAAATTTCGAACTATCAAGCGTTTGTTTAAGAATCGAATTGAACAGTTGCGGTAAATACTGTTCACGGTTGTAGGTACAAATTGCAACTGAAATCTTTAGCATTCCTGAACTATTGTTTTGAGATAAAATAGACTAGACAAATATACGTTATATTTAGAATTTAGTATTGATAATGGTAGGTCATCTTCCATTATTTTTTAAATCCTATCTTTGCTTATTAATCATGGGAATAGTTCAAAAAGATTCTTTGCGCACAATGCTCATTTCCTATTTGGGATTGTTGTTGGGATATATTAACAAGGCTTTTTTATTCTTGTTGATTTTATCAACTGAACAAATTGGCGTAGTCAATCTTATTTTTTCCTTGGGAATTTTATTCGCTCAACTTTCAAATTTGGGAATGGTCTATTCTGTTTGGAAATTCTTCCCATTTTTTAATAACAAGGATAAAAAGCACCACGGATTTTTGCCTTTTAGCATGTTAATTGTTCTAATAGGCGTTCTTATTATGACTTTTATTGCTTTGATGTTTCGCTCTGATATTGAATCTATTTATCTTGAAAAATCTCAGCTCTTTACGAACTATTATTTTTGGTTAATCCCACTTGGAATTGCCTATGTTTTTTACTTGGTTTTAGAGGTTTATTTGAGAAGTCTTCTGAAAAACATAGTTTCTGTTTTTGCCATGGAGCTCGTCTTAAGATTAGCAGTTACAAGTATTCTTTTCTTGCTGTGGTTTAAATGCATCACTTTTGACGATTTTGTCGTGCTACACAGCTTGGTGTATTTCATTCCTGTCATTATTTTACTTGTTTACATGTATCGTATAGATGAATTGCATTTGGGGCTTTCTAATTTTAATATTTCTAAGAAATTCCGCAAGATAATTTTCCAGTTTTCGGCTTTTAATTATATAAATACCTTGGGAAGTACTTTGGTTATTTCACTGGATGTAATAATGATAGCTTCCTATTTAGGTCTTCAAGCAACAGGTGTTTATACCACCGTTGTTTTTTTAACAAGCGCCCTGCAAGTTCCTTATAAAGCAATTGTAAGAATTAGTTCTCCGCTAATTGCTGAGCATTGGAAAAAACGCGAAATGGAGAAGATGAAAGAATTATACACTCAAGTTAGTTCTGTAGCATTGGTTATTGGTTTAGGTTCTTTTCTTTTAATTTGGTCCAATATTGACTTCTTATTTTCTTTTTTAAAGCCAGAATTTAAAGCTGGAATTTGGGTGTTTTTCTTCCTAATGATAGGGCGTTTGACGGACATGTATTTTGGATTGAATGGTGCAATATTCACCACATCAAAGAAGTATAAATACGACATGATTTTTACCCTGTTTTTAATAGGAACTGTTTATGGGCTAAACCTACTTTTTATTCCTGCTTATGGTATTTCTGGTGCCGCAATTTCAACTTCAATTGCTTTAGTTTGTTACAATTTAGGTCGTCTGCTTTTTGTGTATAAGGTGTATAAAATCCATCCATTTACAAAAGGTCAATTTGTAATTATAGCGCTTGGCTTACTAACCTTTTTCTTATGTCATTATCTCCAAAATATATTTCAAGATTTATGGATTCAAATGCTTTTTATGTCAAGTTTCGTAGCCATACTATTTTTTGGTAGTATCTATTTCTTTAAGCTAGAAAAAGAAACCGTAAATTATGTGAATAATTCTATGGATTTTCTGATCAAAAAAACTAGAAGAAAAAATTAAAAAAGGGATTTTATTTCTTGAATAGCAGCTACCAAACCTTCCTTCCGTTTTCCACCAGAAGTTGCAAAAAATGCTTGTCCGCCGCCTCCGCCTTCAATGTGTTTTGAAACTTGACGAATAATTTGCGAGGCATTTAAATTTTTCTCTGCCACTAAATTATCAGAAACAATTAAACTTAAGAAACATTTATCACCTTCTGTGTTGCCAATTACCCCAATAAAATTAGGATTTTCTTCTTTCAATTGAAATAAAATATCTTTTATCGAATGCATCTTCAAATCGAGAATTTCTCCAAGAAAATGAATTCCATTAATTGCGGTAATTTTTGTTTTGAGTTCAAGTTTGATGTTTTTTGCATTCTCTCTCTGCTGCACTTCAATCTCCTTCGTTAATTGTTGATTCTTTTTAAGAAGCTCGTCAATAAATTTCAGTACATCCGGTGGATTTTTTAAAAGAGAACTAATAGCATCAAATTTCTCGGTTTTTTCTTTGAAATACTTTTCAGCACTTGGTCCTGTGATAGCTTCTATTCTTCTTATCCCGGCTGCAACTGCGCCTTCTGATGTGATTTTAAACAAGCCAATTTTTCCAGTTGCGGGCACATGTATTCCACCACATAATTCTACGGAATCACCGAATTTAATAACGCGAACAGCATCCCCGTATTTTTCTCCAAACAATGCCATTGCGCCCATTGCTTTTGCTTCATCAATTGGAACTGCCCGACGTTCTTCCAAGGAAATATTTTGGTGAATTGCCTTCGTCACCATCATTTCAATCTGCTCCATTTCTTCATCTGATACTTTAGAAAAGTGTGAAAAGTCGAAGCGCAAATAAGCAGGATTAACGAGCGATCCTTTTTGCTCAACATGTTTACCGAGAACTTCGCGCAAAGCGTGATGCAGTAAATGCGTTGCCGAATGATTTTCTGCACTTAATTGGCGTTTTTCGACATCTATTTCAGCTGTAAAGTTCCTGCTTAAATCACTAGGAATTTTTTCACTTAAATGGATGATTAAATTATTTTCTTTTTTCGTGTCAAAAATTACGATGCTCGCTGTTTCATTGCGAAGGATTCCCTTATCACCAACTTGCCCTCCGCCCTCAGGATAAAAAGGTGTTTGGTTTAAAACGAGTTGGTAAAATTCTTTTTGCTTTTGAGAAACTTTACGATACTTGATAATTCGGACTTCAGCACTTGTGTTGTCATAACCAATAAATTTGCTTGTTTCGTCGGGATTTACTTGTACCCAATCATCTGTTTCTACTGCCGTTGCTGCGCGTGATCTATCTTTTTGAATTTGAAGTTCTTTATCAAAAGCTTGCTCGTCGATGCTTAAGCCATTTTCTCGTGCAATTAACGAAGTTAAATCAACAGGAAAACCATAGGTGTCATACAATTCAAAAACTGAATTTCCAGTAATTACGGTGATATTTTGTGACTGGCATTCGTGCATTAATAAATCCATTCTTCGAATACCTAGCTCTAGCGTTCTGAAAAAACTATTTTCTTCTTCGCGAATAACTTTGGAAATGATGTCTTTTTGCGCGATCAATTCACTGTAAGGATCTCCCATTAATTTACACAAAACAAGCGATAGGTCACTCAAAAAAGATTCTTTCAATCCCAATGTTTGGTAGCCATAACGGACTGCTCTGCGTAAAATTCTTCGTATTACGTAACCAGCACCATTATTTGCTGGAATTTGGCCATCTGCAATTGAAAAAGCAATTGTTCGAATATGATCAGCAATAACGCGCAGGGCAATGTCTGTTTCTTCAGATTTTCTATAAGGAATGCCAGAGACCTTTACCATGTGTTGAATCAAGGTTTGAAATAAATCAGTATCGTAGTTGGATTGCTTTCCCTGTAATGCCATTGCCAAGCGCTCCAATCCCATTCCAGTATCAACGTGCGTAGCAGGAAGATTTTCCAAGGAACTATCAGCTTTTCGATTGAATTGCATAAAAACATTGTTCCAAATTTCAATCACTTGCGGATGATCGTTGTTTACTAAATCACGGCCATTAATTTTCTTTTTATCAGCTTCATCGCGTAAATCCACGTGAATTTCGGTACACGGACCACAAGGTCCTGTATCGCCCATTTCCCAAAAGTTATCTTTTTTAGAAGCCAATATAATTCTGTCTTCCGAAATGAATTTTTTCCAAATGGAATAGCTTTCTTCATCGCGCGGAACATTGTCTGAGGCATCTCCTTCAAAAACGGTAACATATAGATTTTCCTTCGGAATTTTATATACTTCCGTTAATAATTCCCAAGCCCAAGAAATCGCCTCATCTTTGAAATAATCTCCAAAAGACCAATTCCCCAACATTTCAAACATCGTATGGTGATAGGTGTCAACCCCAACTTCTTCTAAGTCGTTGTGTTTTCCAGATACACGCAAGCATTTTTGTGAATTAGCGACACGTTTATCACTTGGAACCTGATACCCCAAGAAAAAATCCTTGAATTGATTCATTCCTGCATTGGTAAACATTAAGGTCGGATCATTTTTTACAACCATGGGCGCTGATGGAACAATTTTATGCCCTTTGCTTTCAAAAAAATCAAAAAATTGCTGTCTTATTTCAGAAACCGTCATTGCTTTTTACTAATTCATACAAAGTTAGAAAATTTCATGTAATTCGATAACTAGGATTATTATATCAGATAAATAAACAAATTCAATACTTTTATAAAAAATTTAAACATGGAATTTCTAGATCCACTTTTAGAAAAATACGTTTGCGAGCATACTGCAAATGAAAGTGACTTGTTAAAGAAAATTAACCGAGAAACGCATTTGGAAGTGCTGCAACCGCGGATGTTGAGTGGTCATCTTCAAGGTCGTGTATTGAGCGTGTTTTCAAAAATGATTCAGCCCGACAGGATTTTAGAAATTGGAACCTACACCGGATATTCCGCACTTTGTTTAGCAGAAGGATTGACGCCTAAAGGAAAATTAGTTACGATCGATATCAACGAAGAATTGGCACCGCGCGTGCGTTCTTATTTTTCTGCTTCAGAATTTTCAGAACAAATAGACTATAAAATTGGTGCTGCGATGGAACTACTTCCTACTTTAAATGAAAAGTGGGACATCGTTTTTATTGATGCAGACAAGGATAATTATATCAATTATTATCATTTGGTATTTCCAATGGTAAATGTTGGTGGCTATATTATTGCAGATAATGTACTTTGGTCTGGAAAAGTAATCAATTCCTCACAAAACGATAAAGACACACAATTACTTCGTGAGTATAACCGATTAAATCACGAGGATGAGCGGGTAGAGGAGGTGTTATTTCCAATTCGTGATGGGCTTATGGTTTCGAGAAAAATTAAAGAGTGAAAACACACGGAATAATTTTATATAACTTATTAAATTAACTTTGAATATATGAAAGAAATTATTTGTCCTAGTTGTAAAAAAGCATTTGAAATTGATCAAGCTGGCTTTTCTGATATTGTAAAACAAGTGCGTGACGATCAATTCGATAAAGAATTAAAGATTCTTGTTGGTCAAGCAGAAAAGGAAAAAGAAAATGCTGTAAAGTTAGCAGAGGCAGATCTTAGAAAGATAACACAGGATGAAATCGCAAAAAAGGATAAAGAAATAATAATCTTACAAGCTAAAAGTCAAAATGCTGAATCAGAAAAAAAATTAAGTGTTTTAGAAGCCATTAAAAGCATTGAAAAAGAAAGAGATGATTTGGCCAATAGTGTAAAGACGGCAGCTTTAGAAAAGCAAAACCTTGAAAATTCATTAACGCAACAATTTTCTACTCAGTTGCAAAATAAAGATATAATTATTCAATATAAGGATGATGAAATTGCTCGTGTTAAAGATATGAAACTTAAACTTTCAACAAAAATGTTAGGCGAATCTCTAGAGCAATATTGTGAGATTGAGTTTAATAAAATTCGTTCAACAGCTTTCCAAAATACTTATTTTGAAAAAGACAATGATTCAAGCTCGGGTAGCAAGGGTGATTTTATCTTTAAGGAAAATGATTCTGATGGTAATGAAATAATTTCAATCATGTTTGAGATGAAAAATGAGGGAGATGCTACTGCTACTAAAAAAAAGAATGAAGATTTTTTTAAAGAGTTGGACAAAGATAGGACAGAAAAAAAATGTGAATTTGCAGTGCTTGTCTCAGTTTTAGAAGCTGAAAGTGACCTTTACACTGGAATTACTGATGTTTCATATAAATATCCAAAAATGTATGTAGTACGTCCTCAATTTTTTATTCCCATAATCACCCTACTCAGAAATGCTGCAATGTCTTCCCTTAAATATAAAGCAGAACTTGCTTTAGTAAAAAATCAAAGCATTGATATCACCAATTTTGAAAATAGCATAAACGAATTTAAAGCAGGATTTGCTAAAAATTATGATTTAGCTAGCCGTCAATTTAATACTGCAATTACTGAAATTGACAAAACAATAGATCATCTTCAAAAAACAAAAGAAGCACTTCTTTCATCTGTTAATAATTTAAGGCTTGCAAATAATAAGTCTGATGATTTAACTATTAAAAAATTAACGAAGGGAAATCCAACAATGACAGCAAAATTTGATGACCTATCAAATAAATCCGAATAAATTCTTTCGCTAAAATAAAACTTGGGATTACTAATCTTTTAAAATAATTTTTAATTCGTTGAGCATTAATGCCGTTGCACCCCAAACAATTTTTTCTTGAATTTCAAAGCAAGGAATATTTTTTAAATTCATGTTTCCAGATATTTTAATATCTCTATTACTATGATCTTTTTCTAAGAAATCGGAGAGTTTAACTTTTAGAATAGTTGCTACTTCTCTGTAGTTAATAAGAATCTCAGGTTCTTTTTCATGAAAAAATACGAAAGGAGAAACTATGAATTTTGATACTGATACAACGACATCGCTTAGTTCTGTTACCAGTTCTCCAGAATTAACAGGAATTCCGATTTCTTCTTGACTTTCTCTTCTTGCAGTGTATTCTAATTCCCTATCATCTTCATCAAATTTCCCTCCAGGAAATGCAATCTGCTGACTGTGAAAGCCATCATATTTTGAGCGTTCAATTAAAATGAAATAGGTGCTCTGCCCTTTGTTATAAAGATGAATGCCTACAGCAGCTTTTCGTAATTCTATATTTGTGTGATTCCCAAATTCTCGTTCAGGATAAAATACGAGCTGGGCATTAATACCTGGCTTTACTTTTTGTAGTAATGTAAAAATTTCTTCCTTAGACCATTCTTTTTTTATCATTCCTGCTAAAGTATTTATCCAAAACTATAAATTTTTCTTGATTTCTTATGAAAAATTAATTTTTTTCTGATTTACCCCTTAAAAATAGGGGGTATTGTTGAAAAAAGATTATAATTTTTTGAAATTGGTGTAAAAAAGAGATTATTTTTGTAAAAAAAGTAAAAAAATGGCCACTAAAAGACAAAAAGCGTATCAAGATGTTCTTCACCGCGAACCAAAACACGTAGAGTATGATGGAAAATTATCGGATCTTTTTGGTCAAAATGTTTTTCATGTAGATGTAATGCGGGAATATTTACCTTCAGAAACATATAAATACATGATGGAATCTATTCAAAATGGTTCTCAATTGGATCGTAAAAATGCCGATCAGGTTGCGTCTGCAATGAAAGATTGGTCAATTTCTAAAGGAGCTACACATTATACGCATTGGTTTCAGCCTTTAACTGGTGCAACAGCTGAAAAGCACGATGCATTTTTAAAGCCAATAGGACCTGGAAAAGCAATTGAGCGCTTTGATGGTGATATGCTTGTTCAACAAGAACCTGATGCTTCTTCATTTCCAAATGGTGGAATTAGAAATACCTTTGAAGCACGTGGTTATACTGCTTGGGATCCTTCATCACCTGCATTTGTCATCGGTAAAACATTGTGTATACCTACTATTTTTATATCCTATACAGGAGAATCATTGGATTATAAAATGCCCTTATTAAGAGCATTAAATGCAGTAGATATTGCTGCAAGTGATGTTTGTCAATATTTTGATAAAAATGTAACGAAGGTTATTGCAACATTGGGTTGGGAACAAGAATATTTTTTAATTGATCAAGCCTTGTTTAATGCACGCCCAGATTTAATGCTAACAGGAAGAGCACTTTTCGGTCATGCTCCCGCTAAAGGTCAGCAGTTGGAGGATCATTATTTTGGCTCGATTCCAGAGCGTGTAAATGCTTTTATGCGAGAATTTGAAATCGAATCTTTGAAATTAGGAATCCCGGTAACAACAAGACACAATGAGGTTGCACCAAATCAATTTGAGTGCGCGCCTATTTTTGAGGAGTGTAATTTAGCAAATGATCATAATTTACTTTTAATGGACGTGATGGAGAAAACTGCTCGAAAGCACAATTTCCGTGTCTTATTACACGAAAAACCCTTTGCAGGTGTCAATGGTTCAGGAAAACATAATAATTGGTCTTTGAGCACAAATACTGGAGTAAATCTTTTAGCTCCAGGAAAGAATCCAAAATCAAATTTACAATTCTTAACATTTTTTGTAAATACTATCAAAGCGATTCACGATAATGCAGATTTACTAAGGGCGGCAATCGCCTCTGCAGGAAATGATCATCGCTTGGGTGCAAACGAAGCTCCACCTGCGATAATTTCTGCATTTATTGGATCGCAATTATCAGCGCTATTAGATGATTTAGAAATCAATGTGAAAGCTGGAAAAATGACGCCAGAGGCAAAAACAGAATTAAAATTAAATATTGGTAAAATTCCACAGATATTATTAGATAATACTGATAGAAATAGAACTTCCCCATTTGCATTTACAGGAAATAAATTTGAGTTTAGAGCCGTTGGTTCTTCAGCAAATTGTGGTTCAGCAATGATTGTTCTAAATACAATTATGGCAAAACAACTGAAAGAGTTTAAAAAGACTGTAGATGCAAGAATTGAAAAAGGAGATGGAAAAGATGAAGCTATTTTAAAAGAATTACAGGTTTTAATAAAGCAATCCAAAAAAATTCGTTTTGAAGGAAATGGTTATGGAGAAGAGTGGGTAAGGGAAGCTGAAAAACGCGGCTTGTCAAATTTTAAAGATACTCCACGAGCTTTGCAAGTTTGGCACGATAAAAAAGTAGCCAAATTATTTGAAGAAATGGGCGTGCTTTTACCGCGAGAATTAGAGGCAAGACGTGAAATAGAATTTGAAAATTACGTTCTTAAAATTCAAATTGAATCGCGATTAATGGGAGATATCATCCAAAATTATTTTATTCCAGCTGCAGTAGAATACCAAAATAAATTAATTCTAAATGTTCAAGGTTTAATAAGTGTTCTGGGGGATAAAGCTGGAAGAGAAGCTTCAAAAGCACAATTAACATTAATAGAACGGATTTCTCTTCACATAAATAAAATGAAATCTTCTTCTGACGCAATGTTGGAGCAACGAAAATTGGCGAATAAAATGGAAGACACTGAACATAAAGCATTTGCTTATTGTGATAATGTGAAGTCTCATTTTGACGAAATTCGCTATCATGCTGATAAATTAGAACTTCTTGTAGATGATGAATTATGGCCTTTACCAAAATTTAGAGAATTGTTGTTTACGCGCTAAGATTTTTTTTACTCGACCGTAAGGAGAAGAAATAATTTTATAAAGGAATGGTAGACATTTTCTTCCTTTTTAAATTTTAACTTAATTTCTGTTGTATTATCTGTAATCCTTTTCATATTTAAATGATCAGTAGCTTCGAATAAATTTTTGCTCGCTTGGTAACCTGGAATAAGGTCTAAGACCAAGCTAGACCATCCTGAATTATCAATTTTTGTAAGCATTTTTAGATCTCCTTCAAATTGAAAGGGTTCATAAGAATTAGTAAATAATGCGTGTTTCTTTTCAGTGCTGAGGTAAATAATTTTATCAGATATTTGTTGTATAAATATCTTCTTTGAGGCAATCGAATAGCCATTTTCATTTTTTAGTATTGGAAGATTGTATTTATTTTGAATTTTATTTATAAAATCTTCAACATTTTGCTGCTTTTTGAATGTTAATAGCACATCAAATTTTGGCACTCCAAGAATGTCTCCTTCATCTTCAAGCTCAAAACCGCGATAGTTGAGAGAAACAAATTCAATTTTTTTTAGGAGGGCTAAATTCTTAAGATAGTCCCTTGGAATTTCGGAAACTAATTTTTGAAGTGAAAAGGAACTGTGAATTCCTGAGGGTTTTAATCTTTGACTTTCTCGTTTATTTTTTTTAATGCCTCTTATTTTGGCGATAATTTCTTTGGATGTAATGATCATTTTTTGATCTTGGATTAAATGATTGCCTTCAAATTGTGACCAAATGATATCCTCCTGTTTTCGACTAGTTGAAAATTTAAAGAGATTATTTTGTATATCAGACTTTAAATTTTGCGTTTTTATATCACCTTTTAAAACAATATAACATTCGTTATTTAACACAAAATTTTTAAGACCTAATTTGTGAGAATTCTTCTCGAATTTTTCTTTTGATGCGAGATTTGCACGCACTAGTATAATATTTTCTGTTTTGAACGACATTCCAATAATTTCTATTGGTGAAAAGAAGTCAATGCCAATAGTCGTAAATTTTGTTTTTGAATTAGTTTGCGCTTTTTTTAAAAAATCGATTGTTTTTTTAACAACTTGAGCATCTCTCATAACAAATAGTTCATCAAAAACACTGTTTGAAATAATTGAAAATGCATCGATATAAAAATGATTGCTAGTATTGTTTGGAAGAGAAAAAGTTAAATGTGTATTCTGTCCCCCTTTTTTTTCAGGAATAGAAATCATAGCAAGCAGCAAAAAAGCTAAAACTATACAACTTAATATTTCTTTAATTTTTAACATTCTTTTGTAAAGTTACATGAAAGATGTTTTGATTAACTTTGAATATGAAAAAAATTGCAGGTTTTATTTTTTGGCTAATAGGATGGAAAATTGATCGAACAACTCCTTTAGGAATAAAGAAATGTGTTATTGTTGTAGGTCCTCATACATCTAATTGGGATTTTGTACTTGGAAGATTGGCTTTTGTGATGTACGGGGTGAATGCTAAATTTCTCATAAAAAAAGAATTGTTTTTTCCTCCACTTTCCTGGATTTTAAAAGCTCTTGGCGGACTTCCAGTTGATCGCAGTAAACGGAATAACCTAACTGAAACAGCCTTAAAGTATTTTAAGGAAACAGATACAATGTTCATTGTTTTTTCTCCCGAAGGAACTCGAAGTTATAATCCGAATTGGAAAAAAGGATTCTATTACATTGCTCAAAAAGCAGAAGTCCCAATTTGTATTTGCTATGTTGATTACTTCAAAAAAATTGGTGGATTTCACAGTGTATTTTATCCAACTGGAGATGTGAATGCGGACATACTTTATATAAAAAATATTTTGAAGGAGTACAAAGGAAGATTTCCAGAGAAAGGAATTGATTAATCTTTTTTCTCTATTTTATCACTTTTTTGATCATAACCAAATGGGCAATGCAAACAAGCACTTTTGCAACAATAACCTCTTTTAGAATGGTACTTTTCTGTAAATATTATGTAGCCATCTTTTCCAATATAATAATCATCACTGTCTAAACTCGAACGCTTGGAAAAAGAAGAAAAATCATCAGACATACAGACTTTTTTTAAAAACTTTATTCAATTGTCTAGAATTGAAAAGTTTCGTTTCAACAAAAGTAACAACAAAGATTTGGAATTGTTTGTCAAAAGAGATGATTTAATTCATAAATATATCTCTGGAAATAAAATTAGAAAGTTAAAATATAATATTTTTTCTTTTTATAAAAATAATTGTTCTTTACTTGTAACTTTTGGTGGTGCTTTTTCAAATCATTTGTTAGCCACTGCCTCAATGTGTTATGAACTTGGTATTCCATGTATTGGAATTGTTCGTGGAGAAGAATTGGATGCAAAATCAAATTTTATCTTGAGTAAATGTGATTCATTGGGCATGAAATTGGAATTTGTTTCTCGCACTAATTTTTCAGAGCAAAAAAAAATGAGTGGTTCATTAGTTAAAGATGGAATTCCAACTTGGTTTATTCCCGAAGGCGGAGCAAATTTAGAGGGGATTGAAGGATGTAAAGAAATTGTTGCTGAGAATGTTGAAATTTTCGATTACTATGTTGTCGCTCAAGGGACAACAACTACAAGTATAGGAATTGCATTGGCTTTACCGCCTTCTGCTAAAATAATTGTTGTACCTGTTCTTAAAGGATTCGATTCAAAATCTGAAATGAAATCAGTACTTAATAATGTCGATTTATGGAATGTCATTAAAGATAAAATTATTGTGCTTGATGATTTTCACTTTGGAGGCTATGCAAAATCAACAAATGAGCTTAGGGAATTTATAAGTGAGATAAATCAAATAAATGAGATGAAGATTGAGGAAGTTTATACCGGAAAAGCTCTTTATGCTTTAAAGAATTATTTGGAGAAAAATGCAGTTAAGAATAAAAAATTCCTCTTTATTCACACTGGAGGTATTTTTACAGACAAGAATTAATCAGAGTTCGAATTTCATTCATTTCTTGAACATCATGCACTCTAAAAATAGCAGGTTTTTTTGAAAATAGGAAGGTGTTTAAAACTGTTGTCCCATTTAGAGCTTGATCAGCTTCAATCTTAAGTTTAGTATAAATCATTGATTTTCTTGAAACACCAACCATAATAGGTTTTTCAAGTAAGTGTAGCATTTCAAAATTGCGAATTATTTCGTAGTTTTCGTCAAGTGTTTTTGCAAAACCAAATCCAGGATCGATAATAATATCTTTAACACCATGTAAATGCAAAAACGCAATTTTTTCTGAAAAAAAATGAAGTAATCTTGACATAATAGAATCTTTTGATTCCCCTACAATTTTATTCACTTCGAGTCCATTGCTGTGCGTTAAGATATAAGGAGTCTGATTTCTTGCTACTACTTCTACAATTTTTGGATCTATTCCAAAGCCACTTATATCATTAATAATCGAAATTCCGTTGTCTATTCCTAATTGTGCAACTTCGCTTCGATATGTATCCAAAGACAAGATTAATTCTGGAAATTCTCTTCGGATTTCGATTATAGGCTTAAGTATTCTATCAATTTCTTCTTCTTTAGTTGGCGGAATACCTCCAGGTCTTGATGAAACTCCTCCAATATCTATACTATTTACGCCCTGATCAATCATTTTAGCAACTTCTTTCAAAATAGTATTTTTATCCTGCTTTCTGCTTTTTGCATAAAAAGAATCTGGCGTTACATTGATTATCCCCATTATATGTGGCACTTGAAAATCATGTAAAATTCCATTGAAGGAAAGAAACTTACTTTGATTAAAATGCTGTATTTTTGTCATAATAATGGAAAAAACTACAAAAGAGTATACAAATGTAATGAATCTTTGTCGAGAGATTTTTGAAAAAAAATCAATTGATTATGGAACCTCATGGAGAATATTAAGGTCAAGTTCATTGACAGATCAAATTTTTATTAAAGCTCAACGAATAAGGACCATTCAAGAGACTGGAGAAAATAAGGTTGGCGAATCTTTTGAAGATGCTTTTATGGCGATTGTAAATTATTGCATCATGTCAATTATTCAACTACGAAATGCTCCAACTATTGAGGAGGAAATTTCTTCTCAGGAAGCAATTCAACTTTATTCCTTAATTGAAAAGGAGGCTTTTGAATTAATGTGTAAAAAAAATCATGATTATGGCGAAGCTTGGCGAGATATGCGAGTTAGTTCTTTGACTGATTTAATTTTAACCAAAGTTTTACGCATCAAACAAATTGAAGATAACAAAGGCATGACTTTGGTAAGCGAGGGAATTGAAGGAAACTATTTCGATATGCTAAATTATTCAGTTTTTGCTCTTATTCATTTGGATCATAAGTGTTAAAGCTCTGTTAAAGTTTCCGTTTGAAAAGTCTATTTGCTTACTTTTAATTAAAAATATAAATATGGAAAACGTAAAAAAATATTTCCCTTGGTTTGTAAGGATATTAATTTCAGGTCTTTTCCTTCTTTCTGCCTTCGCAAAGATATATCCTGATCCCTCCTTTTATTTTAGCATTACAGCATTTGAATTTAAGCAGTTGGTTCCTATGGGATTCAGCATGGAAACAGCTGTATATTTTTCACGAATAATCATTGGTATTGAATTCGCAATTGGTATTCTATTACTATTCCCTTACAACATTAAGAAAATTATAATTCCAGCTACAATTTTAATGCTAGCTGTATTTTCTGTCCATTTAATAATTGAGATTTTAACAGGTGGAAATCAAGGAAATTGCGGTTGTTTTGGAGCGCTACTTCCTATGACACCACTCCAAGCATTGATTAAAAATTTATTATCCATAGGTTTGTTAGTGTTTATTCTTATTAAGTTCTCAGATTCTATAAATGAAAAAAGAAATATTTCATATTGCTTAATTATTACAAACGTAATTACTATTTGTATTCTTGCTTTATTTATGTTGATACCGATTCAGAAGAAAACAACTGTTTTACCCTCTCCGACAGGCTATTCAGAAGATACAACCATCGTTAAGGATTCAATTATTGTTAAACCGATAAATGATTCAACAAAAAAAGATCTTGTCGTAATTAAGGATACAACGAAGAAAATAATTGTAGGAGCTGGTCCAAAAAAAGTAAAGTCAATTTACTCAAAATACTTTCCTAAAATAGATGAAGGAAAAAAGATACTCTGTTTTTTTGCACCAACTTGTGACCATTGCATGGCTACAGCAAAAGAGTTGACGGAGTTAAAGAAAGCAGATCCAAATTTTCCTGATATACAGATGATTTTTATGGATGAAGCTGCTGAGGAAATACCTAAATTCTTCAAATTTGCTGGAGCTGAATATCCTAATTTAGTACTTGATATAATAGCTTTTTGGGGTGCTCTTGGAAAGACGAATGATACTCCTGGTGTTGTCTATTTATGGAACGGCAATGTTCAGAAATTCTACAATGGAACTGAAAAAGATAAGTTCAATAAAGTCGAGTTTAAAAAAATCGTGAAGAAATAAATTTAGTCACTAAAAAAAAGACTATTTTTGAATCTATGCGAAAAAAAGTACTTGCAGCAAATTGGAAAATGAATTTGTTAAGGAATGAAGCTTTAGACTTGTATAGTAATTTAGATTTAGCTCTACTTAATTTTCAAGAAATTGAAACAGTGCTATTTCCTCCCTCAATTTACATAAGTGAATTGCAAACTAAAGGAAATCTTTCTTTAGGAATACAAAATATTTATTTTCAAAATAGTGGAGCTTTTACTGGTGAAATATCTGCCGTGCAAGCAAAAAGTATTGGTTGCAGTTATGTTTTAATTGGTCATAGTGAAAGACGAGAACTTTTTTTAGAAAGTGATGATTTATTAAAAAAGAAAGTAGATTCTGCTCTAGCTGAAAATTTAAAAATCATTTTTTCTTGCGGAGAATCTTTAGAAGTCCGAACAAAAAAAGAACACCTCTCTTTTGTCAAAAAACAACTTGAAAACTCATTATTTCATTTATCAGAAAAAGAAATTTTAAATTGTATCATTGCTTATGAGCCAATTTGGGCTATCGGAACAGGATTAAATGCATCTGAAGAGCAAGCTGAAGAAATGCATTCTGAAATTCGACATTTAATTTCCAAGAATTATTCTGAAGAAATTGCTCAAGAAATTTCAATTATCTATGGTGGAAGTTGCAATACATCCAATGCAGCTCAGTTATTTGCTTGCCCAAATGTAGATGGTGCTCTAGTTGGTGGCGCATCTCTTGATAAATTTTCATTTATAGAATTAGCATCTAGCTTGAAATGAAATATGTAGAAGTTTCTTTTTCTATAATTCCATTTGAACCATGGAATGAAATCATCATTGCCAATCTTTCAATTTTACCGTACGAAAGTTTCATGGAGGAAGGCGAATATCTAAAAGCGTACATCCAAGAACAATATTTTGATCCGTTAGATTTAAAAGATTTAGTTTTAAAACTTAAAACAAATAAGGGAGTATTTATAAATTATGAATATAAAAACATCGAACAACAAAATTGGAATCATGTCTGGGAATCACATTTTGAACCTGTAAGTATTAATGATCAATTGCATATACTTGCACCATTTCATTCGAAAGATAATTACGAAGGATTAATTATCGAAATTGAACCAAAAATGTCTTTTGGTACAGGTCATCATCAAACTACATTTTTGATGTGTGAACAAATTTCCTCACTCTCATTAGACGAAAAAAACATACTTGATATGGGTTCAGGAACAGGAGTCTTGGCAATTTTAGCTGAGAAGTGTGGGGCAAAAGAAATACTTGCTATTGATATTGAATCTTGGTCTGTGGAAAACTGTGAAGAAAATACGAAGCGTAATAAGTGTAGTAAAATAATTTCTAAGTTGGGAGATATCATTGACATTAATGGCCAACATTTCGATGTAATTATAGCAAATATCAATAAAAATGTTCTTTTGGGGCACTTACCAAGTTATTCTAAATGTTTAAATACTAATGGAATTTTATTGCTTAGTGGCTTTTTTGAAACTGATACTGAGGATTTAATTTTAGCTGCTTTAGCAGAAAATTTAGTGTTAAAATCTAAAAAAATAAAAGATGGATGGGCAATGTTGTTTTTTTTAAATTAGGGGTCATGAAGCAAATCGGGTTATTAGTTTGTATATTTTTCTTTTTACATATTAATTTTTTGTTTAGTCAAAATTTCACAAAGGACCGCGATAAATTTGCAAAAGAGTGGATGAAATTTGCGTTAACAGAAAGCGAAAAAGATTTTTGCAAGGACCAATTAACTGTTTTTTTAGATAAATCAAAAATAAGTGATTTTAAATTCAATAAACTTGTTGATGATTGTAATTTTTTAGTTTCTAATCAGTTTGTAATTAATACCGATTGTTTTAATTTCTTAGTTGCAAGTGTTTATCAAGAATTGAATTCCTTTAAACCAAGTTTTAATTCAGAGTGGCATGAAATTTTGTTCGAGACGCTTGCCCAAAATCATGATAAACAAATAGAATTTTTGCAGTTTTCTCATCATTTTTTTAAATCTAAAAAGTTATATACAGAGGAAACTTTTAGTTGGTATTTTGATTCATTTGGATTTAGCTGGGAAAAAGATAAGAAAATAGCAATCAAATGCCTGCAAGGTAATTTAATTTGCCGTGTTTTTTTAGATGGAAAAATTGCTACTGATAGCATAAAGATTTATCAAACAAATGGATTTTTTGATGTTTTTAATACTAAATGGGAAGGTAAAGGTGGAGAAATCACATGGGAGAAAGTTAAAATTAAAAAAGAGGAAACCTTTGCAAAGCTTCGAACATATAAGTGCAATCTAACTTCTCAAAGTATTATCATTGATACTGTCGAACTTACAACACCCTATTTTGATATTCCTATTCTTGGCCGGTTAAAGGATAAAACGATCTTAGAATTATCTGATGGTGAAAGTTCTCCACAATTTAGCTCGTATGAAAAAAGATTAAAGATTAAAGATTTACGTGAGGGGGTTGATTACGATGGTGAATTTTCATTAGTTGGTGACGAATTTATTGGAAGTGGAAGTAATGAAAAACCTGCAAAACTAATTATGAAATATAATAATAAGCCGCTTTTTGAAATTTTGTCAACCAATTTTCAAATGGATCAAAAAGAAATTATTATCAGAAAAGCTCGCATTAAAATGCTTTATTCAAATGGAGATTCACTTACAATTGATGACGCTTTTTTTTATTTTGACGAATTAAAGCGAGAAATTTCGATTACAGCCCCTAATAAAGCAAATATTTATTCACCATTTATTGATTCATATTTTAAGTTATATGTTTACGCCCCTAAATTAATTTGGAAATTAAATACTGCAACTCCATACTATACTTATGAGGTGGGTACAAGTCAGGAACAAAAAGTTGCATCGCTTCAATCGATTAATTATTTTGATGCTAAACTTTTTGATAAGTTTAAAGGAGTTAGCGGCATTCATCCATTTACAATAATTTCTATGAAATGTCGTGAAATAAAGAGTATGACTTTTACAGAGGCAAGTTTTGCTACTATGTTAAAGAAAACTATTGAACAGGTATTGCCTGAAATAGTAGATATGGCTGCAGATGGATTTCTTCGTTATGATTCTAATTTAAAGTTAATTTTTATTAATCCAAAACTTATCAATTTTTCTGATGCGAGTAGTGGAAAAATTGATTTCGATAATATTTTAATTTCTGCAGATTTTCGAATAATAAAAAATGATGAATCTTACTTCAGTGACATTAATGATGAAGTTAAATCAACAATTTTAAAAGAAATTGCTGGAGCTAATTTTCGTAAACAAAAATCATCAATTTATGCTAGTATTCATTTAGATGATAATTATTTGCGAATCAATGAAGTGAATCAATTAGTTTTATCAAAAGCCCAAAAAACTATTATTTATCCTGATTCATCTTTTATTATAATGGAGAAAAATAGGGATGTACGTTTTTCTGGCTGGTTAAATGCTGGTAAATTGGAAATACATACTAGTGAAGCAAAATTTAACTATGAAGATTTTAAAGTTAAAATTATTAGTTCTAATGAAGCATTTTTAAGGGTAAAACCTCTTCGCAAAGAAGATGGATCTGAAGATATTCAAATGCTAAGTTCAATAAGTAATTTACAAGGAGAATTATTTATAGATGACCCTCTAGTAAAATCAGGAAAGCAATCTAGTAATTCAAAATATCCTTTTTTACAAACTTCAAGCGATTGTTTTGTTTACTATGATTCAAAAGATATAGAAAAAGGTGCATATGACAGAGAAAGGTTTTATTATAGAATAGGATTATTTGAAATGGATAGTTTGGATAATTTTCATGAGAAATCATTTAATTTATCTGGAGAGTTAGTTTCTGCTGGTATTTTTCCAAATCTAAGTGAAAAATTAGGAATAATGAACGATTATTCATTTGGATTTATTACAAATACGCCTACTGAAGGATATGATTTTTATGGCACAAAAACAAAATATACAAATAAGATTGCGCTTTCTAATAATGGATTGCAAGGTTCTGGAACAATTAAGTTTTTTAATTCTACCTCTATCTCCAAAAAACTTACTTTTTTGCCTGACTCTACAATTGGTCTTGCACAATTTATAAATGAGGAGTCAACTATATTTCCATTTGTTGAATCTGAATTAGCTCGGATAACATATCAACCCAAGAAACAAATTCTACAGGTTGCATCTTACCTTTCATATCCATTAAGTATGTTTCATGGTGAAGTAAATATGAATGGTTTACTTAAGCTTGATGAGAAATCAATAACAGGTATAGGTACTATTTCATTTGAAGATGCTGTAATGACTTCTTTGGATTTTAGTTTTAAGCAAAATGACATTCTTTCTGCCAATACATCTTTTAGTTTGATTAATCGATTACCAAATAATGATGAATATCCTTATGCACTTCAATCTGAAAATTTTTCCGCTTCGATTTCTTTAACTACAAGACTTGGTGAATTTAATTCAATTAATACAAATAGAATTAAATTTCCGATAAATAAATTTTATTGCCAGATGGATAAGTTTAAATGGTTCATGAATGATGAAACTGTAGAATTTAGTAAGATTGAAAATGCTAATGAAATGTTAAACTCTGAATCAGTTGTAAACAACTTTTTTTCTTTGGATGAAAAGCAAGATTCACTTCAGTTTAATTCCCTTAGCGCTAAATTTTACTTAAAAGAACAGACTATTTTATGTGATAAGGTCAAATTTGTTAGAGTTGCAGATGCACTTATTTATCCTTATAAAACGACTTTAAATATCCGTGCATCTGCAGTGATTGACTCATTAAATAATTCTATTATCGTTGCTAATTACATAACGAAATACCATAAATTTATAAATGGTTCTATTCAAATTAAATCGCGTAAATTTTATGCAGGTAACGCAACTTATCCTTATTATGACAGGGATAGTAATTTGACATTAGTTCCAATGTCTAAAATAAGTAGCGAAAATTTAATTACAGTTGCAAATGGAGATATTAGTGAAAAATCTCAATTTAGGTTGTCTAAAGAATTTGATTATTTTGGGAAAATAGCGATTTTATCTTCTAATGAAGGCATTATTCTCAATGGTTCAACACGACTAAAGCATAATTGTGATTACGATAAATCTTGGCTTCAATTTCAAGATACCGTTTTAGCAAAAAATATTCAAATCCCCATTTCTGACCAACCAGTAAATTCGATAGGGCAAAAAATGGCAATTGGTTTTTTATGGCATGACAATGAGAATTTAGATAGCTTAAGTATTTATCCGGCATTTATTTCTAAAAAGCGCGGTGTTGATGATATAAATTTATTTTCAGTAAGTGGATATATTGAATATAATCAATTAGCAAATGAATTTCAAATTGCAACTAAAGCTCGTTTGGCAAATTCTGATTCCTTATCTAATCTTTTCTCCCTGCATATTAAAACTTGCCAAGTTAATGGTTTTGGGGATATAGATTTAGGGATTAATTTAGGAGAACTTAAAATTGAATCCTATGGTAAGATTGAATTTGATCAAAAGCAGAATAAAACTAAGTTTTTACTAAATAGTAAAATTTCAATTCCACTCCCTAATAGTTTATTGGATAATTTTGCGAATAAAATTAAGCTAAATGATCAATTACTTCCTCTAGATTTTATTACTTATAGTGATGATATGAGAAATGCTTTTGCAAAATGGATTCCTAAAAACTATGATGATTTTTTTAGTGATTATAAAGAAGATGATATCCGAAAGATGCCAAATTTATTAGAAAATTCTTTTATATTATCAGGTATTGTTTTAGAATCTTATGGAGATAATTCATCGTCAATAAAAAATAAAGGCATTATTTCTACAAATTCTTCTGTTGGTATTGTTGGCGTGAACGGTATTTCTGTTCTAAAGATTGTTCCTTTTCAAATGTTTTTTAATCAAACGTATTCCCGTGTCCAAAATCAAGGCTTTTTATGGAAAATTGATTTAGATGATCAGTTTAACTACCTTTTTAATTATGTTATGGAAGATAAAAGAAATGGAGAATTTTTGATTCATAGTTCTGATGAATCATTCAAAAAAATAATTTCTGACATTAAACCTGCAAAACGTAATGAGAAAAACTTTAAATTTGATCTTATGGATGATAAAAAAAGAGAGAGTATTACCTCTGAATTTAGATCAATCTTGTTATTTAAATAAAATTTATGCTAATTTTTATCGTAATTGTTATTGCATATTTAATCGGTTCAATTCCTACTGCTGTTTGGCTAGGGAGGTATTTTCATAATGTAGATATTCGTGATTTTGGAAGTGGAAATGCTGGTGCAACAAATACTTTTCGAATTCTTGGAAAAAAATTAGGATGGATTGTTTTGATTTGCGATGTTTCCAAGGGAATCCTTGCTTCGACTCTTCCATTCTTTCTACAATTTTTTTTCTCATCTTTTTTTTTAGGATACAAGGATGAAGTATTAATTCTTCAGCTATGTGCTTCTTTTACTGCTGTTATCGGCCATGTTTTTCCAGTCTTTGCAAATTTTAGAGGGGGAAAAGGAGTTGCAACATCACTTGGAATAATAGTTGGCGTTAATCCCTTTGCTGCAGCAATTTGCTTAGCCATTTTTTTAATAGTATTTTTTGCTTTCCGCTTTGTCTCATTAGGAGCAATTACTTCTGCTCTAGCTTTTCCCTTTATTAGCTACTTTGGTCTTCATCAAGATGCTCGTATAATGATTGTTTTTACGATTGTATTATCTGTATTAGTTATTATTGCTCACAGGAATAATTTTGCTCGTCTATTGAATGGTAATGAAAATAAAATTGACATTCGTAAAAAGAAGGTTTAGCTGGGTTTTTGTAAAACACCGCAAAAATAATTTTTTAGTTTTCTGAAGAATCACTAATTTTAAATATAAAAATGCAAAATCCCAAAACAGAACAAATTTTAGATTTATTAGAAGAAAAAGTAGTTACTCACTCAATTATTCTATACAATGATGATTTTAATACTTTTGATCATGTAATTTCATGTCTTATTCAGATTTGTAGTCATGAAATAGTTCAAGCTGAACAGTGTGCATGGATTGTTCACACAAATGGAAAATGCATTGTCAAGATTGGTGAATATCAAGAATTAGAGCCTTTATGTACTTCATTGCTTGATAAAGGTCTTTCTGCAACTATAGAATAAGATGAAAATTTCATTTGTTTCTCGTGGAACATTATTGATTACTTTATTCTCTTTAATTGGAATGCTTGCGCTACAATTTCTTCCAAATAGCAAACAATTTTTTATTCTAGATGGTAATTCTCATTTTACATCATGGAAATGGTATATTTCAAATTTCACTTATATATTTGGACATTTAGATTTATTACACTTAGTTGGTAATTTGTCAATTATTTTATTATTGGGACCACTAATTGAGTTGAAGTATGGAACGAAAAAGTTATTGATAATGACATTTTTTACAGCACTTTTAACAGCGATACTTCACACTTTATTATGGGATAACGGATTATTAGGGGCAAGTGGAATTGCATTTATGTATATCGTGCTTTCTTCTCTACTCAATTCTAGAGGAAAAGAAATACCTTTTACTTTTATTTTGATCGTGTTGTTGTATTTAGGGCAAGAAATAAATTCTTCTTTTCAGAAAGATAATATTTCACATTTTGCACATTTATTTGGTGGAGCAATGGGAGCATTTTGGGGTTTCTTCCGAAAATAGTTACTCGCCCCTTTCAGTAGCTTCTTTTTTAATATCAAAAAAAGTTTTTTCTATTGTTTCGTAAGATCCATTTGGGGATGGAGATAGTGCTGGCGCAGCAAGTAATACAAAGTCTTTATCGAGAAATAGATAATATGGAAAAGAAGGGATATTTAATATTTCCCATGACTTTTCATTTGGTTTAAGTTCAAATTTTTTCCACTTGATCAAATTGAGACTTCTTTGTTCTGCTATTGAAAAATCTTCGTTTGGTTTTGAATAAACACTTATGATTTGTATGTATTTTCCATATTGCTCATAGAGTTTTAGTAGTGCTGAAATTTCAGTTACAGATTTTTGATTCTTTGGATCAAAACAATGGATATAAATTGGTTTCCCCTTCAGCATCTGAAGTGAATATTGATTTTTTATATCTAAATCTATGTTTGGAAAGATATCTCCAATGTTTATTTCATCTACTTTTAAAAGAGAATTTTTTGCTATGGTTGAATGCTTAGGGTAATTACTTTTTTCATAAATTGTCTTTAAAAGATTACTAGAAATTTTAGGGGGTAATTCACCTTGATTTATAATCATTATCAATATTAATTCTGCAAGTTCTTCAGTTTGAATATACGGGTCTTTTTTTAGTATTCTTATGCAATTTTCAAGGTCATAATTTCTAATACTATTGTCTAATAGTTTTCTTAATTCTTGATCTAATTGATAATAATAGTTTTCATAAAATGAATAAAGGTATTCTACGTACTTATCATTATTAATTAAAATAGGTGTATCTTTTATATAAAAGTTAAATTTATCTGCTTCGCTCGGAGCACTTATAAAATTGATGTTATCAATAGTAAGCCCTATAGAGTACTTCAAATATGTCCTAAAAAAGAGAGAGGTGTCTTTTGAATAGACATCATTGACTTCTTTTTTAAATGCCGCAATTTTCTGTATGAATTCTCCTGGCTGGTTTTCTTTAAGAACAAAAATTTCAGCTAAATAACTATCCATCCAAGCTTCAAATCCCAAAATCTTATAATTAATATCCTTGCCGTCCAACTTGTAAAAAACCATTTCAATTTCATTGTTTTTCTTGAACTGAGTTATCTGACCATCTTGAGGTATATCAATAAAATAGGAGCTATTTGGCTGAACATACATCCATGTGAAGTTCGAATTTATACGCAGAATAATTTTTTTAATTTCATTGCTAGAGAAAATCAATTTAAAATTTCCTTTAGCGTCAACTTCTGTTTCGCTTATTTTTTTTTCTTTTTTTGTAATGTAATCTTCAATTTCAAATAAAGAAATAGTTGTATTTGGGAAATCACAAAAGCCATTTATAATAATTTGTGCTTTTAATTGCTGATTTAATAAAATTAAAAAAAAGAGTATTTTACTTTTCATATTTCTTTTAGGCAAGTAATTCCGGTGATGTTACAAAAGGAGAAATATCTGCTTTATTGATATACATTTCTCTAATTATGGAAGAATTTATTGCGCTATGTCTTTCATCTGTCAAAAAAAATACTGTTTCAATGCCTGAAAGTGTATTATTCATTAAAGCAATTGTTTTTTCATATTCAAAGTCTGTAGAATTTCTAAGTCCTCTTATAATTTGACTAGCATGGATTTCTTTACAATAGTCTACTGTTAAATTTTGGTAAGTCCCTATTTGAACATTTGGATAGTTTTTAAATAATTCGCTTATGTGAATAATTCTATTATCAATATCAAATAGATTATTTTTATTACTGTTAATCCCAATTCCAATAACTACCTCATCAAATAATTGAAGTGCTTTGATAACAATTGCTTCATGCCCTTTTGTGAATGGATCGAATGAACCAGGAAATAGTCCTTTTTTCATGTTGCTTTAGGCTTTAAAAAAGCTAAAGTAAACATTCCCGAAGTTTCGGCAAAATTCAAAATTCTCCAAAGTAGCTAGGTTTGTTTGTTTCCCATGTTCTACTACTAAATATCCATCTGGTTTTAAAAGGGATTTTTGGAATATCACTGTAATCAATTCTTCGTGAAATTTTAAATGAAATGGAGGGTCTGAGTAAATTAAATCAAACTTTTCTTTTGAGTTTCGGCAGTAAATAATGCAGTCAGTTTTATAGGTACTCATTATTTTTTCAATGCCTAAATTTTGACTATTTGTTTTAAGGGATTGTACACATCTTGGGTTACTATCAATTGCAAGAACTGTTGCAGCACCTCTAGAAACAAATTCAAAAGATATGTTACCTGTTCCAGCGCACAAATCTAAAATAGCTTTATCCTCAATTGAAAAATAATTTTCAAGAATATTGAAAAACCCTTCTTTGGCAAAATCTGTTGTTGGTCTAGATGGAAAATTCGGAGGGGTGGCAAATCTTTTCCCTTTTAGAAAACCTCTAATTATTCGCACGTTAGGGTAGAATTATATTCTAATTTATTCAAAAAATGTACACAATAGTTACTTAGTTCCTTGAAGTGAGCAATTAAACCTATAATTTTTTCTGAATTCAATTCTTCCATATAGCTCATAAGCTTTAAAGTGTTGTTTTCAGTAAGTCCTAGTTGTTTATGGTGCGACAAAATAAAATAAATTAAGTCTTCCTCATCTTGATAGTCGAATGAATTACAAACCAAAAGCTTACCCTCTTTTTTAATGCACATAATGAAAGATTTCCCTTCAAATAGAATAGAAATCAAATTTTTATGTTGTTCCTTGAAACTATTTTTAATTAAACAGGAAGCATGATGTTTTAATTCGCCGTTAAAAAAGTAATTTCGTTTGAAATCGCGAAACCAATTTGGGATTGAGTACACTAAAGATAGATTTTCCTCATAAATAGAATCGTAAAAAAGGGATTCAGTTGGATTTAATTCTCCAAAGTTTAGACTGTAATAATTTTCAAGTTGACTTGGAAGGAATAGTGCATTTGGAATTAAGGTGAATTGGCTAGAAAACCATGTAAAATGCTGTTTAGTTTCTGAATTTGAAAAAGGTTTAATGGCTTCTATTAATTCTTCATTGTGAAATGGTAGCTTTGCCTCTATTCTGTTTTCATGAGCTATTGTTACAGAACTATCACTATTTTTTTTGAGAATAGTAAGTTTAGATGGATGAAAATCAAAAAAATATTTTTCTGACATTTATATTTATTCTTCCTCCCACGAACCAGAGAGATCACTCATTTCTAATTTACCGAAATAAATAAGTTCTTTTGTTTTTTGTCCTTTGATTTTAGTGAAAGGGATGAAACCTTCTACACGAATTGTAGCAATAGAATCTATTCCAATTACAATTTTGTCTGATTTTATCGTCCATTCCTTTTTATTATCAGTAAAAGGAATATAACGCAATGCTTTAGCATCAAATGCACCTAATTCATTATCTAAACGTTCTTTCAGGTAACTTCTATTTTCTGTAAAAGTTGTTTTGATAAAAGATACTTTAACGGTATCTCTTTTAAAATCTTTTAAATCTATAGGGCAGATTTTTGATTTGGAAAGTTTATATGCCTCGAATTCATTCATATTATTATCAATTGGACGATTATCGCGGTAAATAAAATTTCTTTCTGCCTCTGTAATTTTTCTACCGGGCACACTTCCTTCTGATACAACTGTGTTTACGCTGTCTGTTTCGATAAAATTAATGATGGTTTCCCAATCTTGGGCATAAGAATTATATCGTTCGAAGTAGGCTTTTTGTGCAGTTCTTAAATCACTTAAATTAAGACGTGACAATTCTTTACACATTTCATAATTTTTTTTGTCGTTCATAGTATCAGAAACACTATAAAAAGAAAGATATAAGACAATTATTGCAATTGTTAAAGAACCTAAACCGATAATTCGAGTTGTTAATGATGACAATTTTCCTGAAACATTTAAAAAAGAAATTAATGCTGTAATTAGGATTAAAAAGGAAGCAGCGTTGAAAGTCAAACTTTGCTCAGAGCTAAATCCAGTAATTAGCAATGCTAATCCAAGAATCAAGAATAAAGTTGGAACAGAATATTTTTTTAGAAGTAGACCAATGTTAAGCATAGTAAAAATATTAATTATATGATGTCAAATTTAGCATTTTTAATTTTATCAACGTATTTTGTCTATTAAATTTTTGTAATCTTTGGATTATTTAAATGCCAAACACAAGCCATAATAATTTCGAGCAACTAGTAAAAAGTTATTTTCTGCATTCTTTCACTGAAGATCAGAAAAATGCTATGGATGTATTTATGCGTTTTTTTAATTCGGAAAATCAATTTTGCCTTTATATTTTACAAGGTTTTGCAGGAACTGGCAAGTCATCATTAGTAGCAGCAATTGTAAAATCATTACAGGAAATTAAAATAAAAACTCGCTTGCTTGCTCCCACAGGTCGTGCAGCAAAAGTTCTTTCAAATTTCGCGAAAATACCAGCATATACTATTCACAAACAGATTTATTTCTCCGGAAATGAGTTAAGCATACAAAAGCCAACATTGGCTAAAAATTTATTTGAAAACACCTTGTTTTTTGTGGATGAGGCTTCCATGATTGGCATTAGTGATAAAAACAATGATACTAATTTATTAGAAGATCTTTTAAACTTTGTGTACCAAGGTAAAAACTGTAAGTTAATTTTTATGGGTGATTCCGGTCAGTTGCCACCGGTTGGACAAATAGATTCTCCAGCTCTTAGCAGTTCGTTTTTTTCTGAAAATTTTCCTAAAATATCAGTCTTTAAAGCAGAAATAAAAAATGTTGTAAGAACAACGGAGAATTCCTCCATTTTGACAAATGCAACATTTATTCGGGATAAAACTATTTTTGCTGCGCCATTTTTCAGGATTATCAACAACAAGGAAACTTTTCGCATTGCAGGTGGTGATTTACAAGATTATTTAGAAACTTCTTATAATGAGGTTGGAATGGACCAAACTATTTTAGTCACCTTGTCTAACAAAAGAGCAAATCAATGGAATCAAGAAATTAGAGGCAGGATATTATTACGAGAGGAAATTATGGAGCGTGGAGATATTTTAATGGTTGTAAAAAATAATTATTTTTGGTTGGATCCTCAATCTGAAATAGGTTTTATTGCAAATGGTGAACTCATTAAAGTTAAACGCATTATTCGATTCGAAGACCTATACGGCTTTCATTTTGTGCACCTTGAGATTCTCTTTTTGGATTATCCTGATGAAACTGAAAAAACAGTAATTGTAATGACTGAAGCTATTCTTGAAGAAGCTCCAAATTTAAAAAGAGAGAAATTGAAGGAATTATTTTATGCAATTGAACAAGATTATTTATTCGAAAAGAACAAGCAGAAAAGATTTCAATTGGTGCTTAAGAATCCTTATTTTTCTGCCTTACAAGTGAAATACGCTTATGCTGTAACCGTTCATAAAGCTCAAGGAGGACAGTGGAAACATGTATTTTTGGATTACGGTTTTGTTCCGGATGAATTGAAAAATGAAAATTATATCCCTTGGTTGTATACAGCTTTGACAAGGGCCTCAGAAAAGCTATTTTTATTAAATTTCCCTGATGAATTTTTTTCAGCAGAAGAATAATTTATAATTACTGCTAGATATATGGATTCATTCTTTCAGAAAGAATTTCAATTTCATTTTTTTCACTAGAAAATCCAATTACTTTTGGAATTGTTCTTGAACAATGCCGCGACCACAATCCTAAAGTATTTGCTCCTGATCCTAAAATACCGAGCCAATCATTTTCTTTTAGCATTGGGAGTTTAACGCCTTTTAGAACGTAATCACCTGCAAAACAAAGTGGACCGGCAATATCGTGAAGATATTTTTTGTCTGAATTGTTTTCTTCTCCTTTGTTATTTAGTGCAATTATGTCAAAATTCCGGGCTACTGTGTAAGCATCACGCATAAAATAATCAGCACCAAGATGAATAAATGCAATTTGTTTGTTACCACGCTTAAAAGTGTATTCTATTTCTGAAAAAATAAATCCTGAATTTGTATGACACCACTGTCCAAATTCTGTTATAAGTTCAAAATCCCAAAGTTCAGGGCACGTTTCTTTTAATTTTTTTACATATTCCGACATCTTTTCAACACATCCATATTTTTCAGCAGCAAGTCCACCACCAATATCTAAAGTTAAAACTCTTCGTTCAATTCCATTTTTTTCTAATAAAAAATTGGCTTCAATGGCTAAATCAAGAAGTTCTCTAACAGCAAAAACTGCTTTTGTCAAATCTTTCATTTGACTTCCCGCATGTATGTGAAGTTGTTGAATTGGATGAGATAGAATGGCATTTAACAATGCTTCTTTTTCTAAAATAGGAACACCAAATTTCGATTCGTTATTACTAACACTATAAATTTCAGGGGAGTCCATTTCCACAGATGGATTAATTCGAATCCCAAGAGTGAAATTTGGATTATCCGGCATTCTTTTTAACTCCTCTAAACTATTAACATTTAGAATTAGTCCGTGCATTTCATTATTGCATTTTTCAATTTCACTTCGTCTTTTAACAGGTGAATCGAATACAATCTTATTGGGACTTGCTCCTGCCTTGATTGCCATTTCAACTTCTTCCATTGAAGCTGCTTCTAAGCCAAAACCCCAAGAAATAATTTTAGCCAATACACTTGGATGAGGGTTTGTTTTAATTGCAATTGCGTGAATAGCATTTGGATGATTAAAAATAGACCTTAATTGGTTTAAATTAAATTTTAAATCATCCCAAGATTGAAAAATAAGTGCAGAATCATCTTTAGAAATCAAAGAATTTGCGGACGCATTCCGAAAAGCCCAAAGTGCATTTTCCTTTATGTTTTTCACGGAAATAATTTTTTTACAGCATTTTCAATAACTTGAATAAAAGCAATATCACTTTTTGG
>JBILAB010000216.1:0-3062 GCA_044354455.1 Crocinitomicaceae bacterium
AATGCCCATCGTAAACTATCATGTCTAAGCGGGCATCAATTGATTTCAAAATTACTCCTGTGCGTAAATCGAAGGGAGCATGAAAGTACAAGCTTAGTTCTGCTCTTCCAGAAATATTTTCATCAGATATTACTGTCTGCTCAAAATTATTCCATTCCTTAAACATTGGTTTAAATTTTAAATTTTTACTTGCGACTTGTGCAGTAATAGTGAAGATTTCAGGAAGTTTTTCCTCTATAACAAGTGCTCCACTTATTAATGCTTCGGCATTTACAAAACTCAATTGAGGAAAATGAAGTCGTCGGGATTGTATTTCCATTCTCCCAATTAAATTATCAAATTGATGTTTTTCATATTTTAATGAACCAACAGATAAGCTTATAAATCCTCTAATATCACTTGGAATAGCATAGACTCTTCCATCTATAATCTTTTGTTCTTTTGATGTTGTACCAATGTCTTCTATATTTATATGATTACTTTCAATATGTACCTCAGTCTGTAAGTTTCCATTTCCGTTTAGGTAATCATAGATATTACCAAAAACCCCTTCAATTTTTAAATCTGTAGACCCAACTTTTAAAGAACCATCTTCAATTCCGGCCTCACGATTTCTTAAAAATAAATTTCCATTTACTTTTTCAAAAGTCCGCTTATCTTCTTTTAATTTTAAGAATACATTATGTAGTTGAATATTTCCATTGCAATACTTCATTTCAAGAGCATCTTTTGAAGTATTATTTTGAAATGCAAATGTTGAGTTTACACTTATAGAACCATTTATTTTTTCTATTTCTGGCCGCCTAATGATTGCTTGTGCGCTTATTAAATTTATATTTCCTTTTGCTTTTCCTTCAAAAAATGGATTTGAAAATGCTGTAATTTTTAAATTGCCAGAAAAAGGGCCACTGCTTGTTTGAAATCTAAAATCTAACAATTCTAAATATTCTTTTGTTGCCCCTCCTTCATTCGAATATTTCCCATTTAATTTAATTTTTTTTATTTTTATTCTTTTTAAAGGTTCGATTAACTCTCCATTTTCAATGCCGAATTTGCATGTTATATCCATCGGGTTATTTGAGTTTAACTCGCTTCCAATTATTAAATCAAAATTAATTTTTCCTTCACCCTTAAACTTGTTCATTTTTTTTTCTTCGTCTAATGACAATTTATTTATCAAATCTGTTAGTATTATATTTTTTGATCGCACTCGAAAATCTAAACGTTTTGAAGTAATAGCACCCTCTAATTCAAAAGGTAAATCTTCAATATTTATGAGTGCCTTTGGAAAAGTAATTGTGCTATCAAATTGATTTACAAGGATATTTATGTCAAAATCAATTGCTTTATTAGAAAGAAGAGTAAGCTCTCCACTTTTTGCAACCTTTAGCAAAACATCTCCGCTAGCTGATAGCTCATATTTTTTTGAGCTAAAGTCACCATTAAATTCAGCTTCATTAAAAAGTGTTTTATAGAATTGCTTAGTTTGATAATTTTCATAACTTAATGCAAATTTCTCAAGATTTATTTCTGCTAATTTTAAATTAAAATCTTCCTCAGATTTTTCCTTTGAAGCTTTAAAAATCATATAATTAGCTTCTCCTTTTTCATTGATTTTTAAATTCAGTGTTCCAGGAGAAATTTCAATGGCTTTTATATGGTAATTTTTATTCCATAAATCAATGGGATTAAAATTTAGACGAATACGATCTGTGTACATTAAAGTATCTCGTGCTGTTGATTTAGGGTCTGCATCCTGAATAAATACATTATTAAAGTCTACTGCAAGATTTGGGAAACTTCCCCAAAATGTTAATTCAACAGAAGATGCAGCTACTGGAACTGTTAAGTGTTCATTCACCTCTGTAACAACTAAGCCACAAATTCGGTCTTTAAAAAGGTAAACTAGACCTGATATCAAAATGAATAATGCAAAAAGAATTCCGAAGAACCATTTTGTGATGAGAATAAGTTTTGTCTTCATTTCAAGCACGAATTTACATTCCCTTTTCATTTCTTTTGAAATAAGAACATAGTTTTATTAACGCAATATTGTGAGTTTGTCACACTTTTAGAGCTAATAAATTTTAACTGCACTTTTTTAAAGTTTTATATTTTTGAAAAGGGATAAATAATCTTTTCAACAAATCATTTTTTTACTTTCTTGATATGTATCTTTGTAAGCTAAATTTATCAAAAAATGAATACTTGGTTTAAAGTAAAAGTCAAATACACAAAACAGTTAGAGAGCGGATCTTTTAAAAGGGTTTCTGAGCCTTATTTATTATCTGCAATGACATTTACGGATGCTGAAGCACGTATTTACGAAGAGCTTGGTACTTTCATTCGCGGAGAATTTTCAGTAATGGGAATTACGCGTGAAGATATTCAAGATATATTTCAATATGATGATGCTGATACATGGTTTAAGTGTAAAATTTCATACGACAATATCGATGATGAAGGAGATAAGAAAAGAACAGTCACCCAAAATTTCCTCGTGTCTGCAAAAACTGTAAAAGATTCTTACGAACGAATTGAAGAGAGTCTGGAGACATTGATGTTAGATTATCAAATTATTTCCATTATTACTTCTCCAATAGTTGAGATTTTCCCATACAAAGAAGAAGAAGTTGCTTTACCTGGAAAAAAATCTAAAATTGATGCTGAAGAAAATCCACCGAAATCAATAGGAGAGATTTTTAGTGCTCCAGGAACTGATTTTGATGACTTTAAAGAAGCCTTAGAAATTAATAAAGAAGATGAAAGTGAAATTTCTGATGAATTTTCCGATAAAGAAGAGTAGACAATGGATTGGATTCAAAAATTACGCGATTCACACAAAGATTTTGAAAAAGGAAATACTACTCTTTTTTTTGGAGAAAATCCTTTTGATGAATTCGTAAAATGGTTTGATGAAGCAAATGTTAAGAACGAACTAGAACCAAATGCCTGCTCTCTTTCAACTGTTTCGCCAGGCTCCTTAAAAGTGAGTTCTAGAATTGTATATTTGAAAGAATTAAGGGATTCTGAGTTTGTCTTTTATACAAATTATGGAAGCC
>JBILAB010000054.1:0-10770 GCA_044354455.1 Crocinitomicaceae bacterium
CTATACTATTATGGACAGTATGTATTACAACATAATACTTATAGCTGAAACCGAATTTGGGTGTCTAGATACCGTATCTAGAATTTTTAACACACCTTTACTTTTTTACGTTCCAAATACTTTTACACCTGATGGAGACGAATATAACAATACATTTATTCCAGTTTTTTCAAATAAAAATAAAGTAGAAAGTATTCACCTATTAATTTATAATAGATGGGGAGAAATAGTTTTTGAAAGTGAAAATATCGATTTTGGGTGGGACGGAACATATAAAAATAGAAAAGCTCAAGACGGCACTTATACATGGGAATTAATCTTTACAGATAATTCTTGTATAGGAAAAAAAGAACATTTATATGGCCATGTAAATCTAATTCGCTAAGATCTAAATAGATACTTCATATCTTTTTAATTATCTCTATAGTTAATAAAAGTGAGAAGATATATAATCTAAGCTCCCTAATTTTTATTCTTGATATTACAAAAAAGAGAAATTAAATAGGTCGATTTCAAAGTTAATATCGAGAATTTAACATAAACGGAATGACATTAAAAGAATCCATTCATAAGACCTTAAGAAAACAATTAACATTTCGAATTGATGAAATACAAAATATTTTAGATGATTTACTCTTGTCTGGATCACGCGATGCTAAAAGTTCTGCGGGCGACAAACATGAGACAGGAGTAGCAATGGCTCAATTAGAACAGGAAAAATTGCGGTATCAGATCAATGAATTTCAAAAAATGGGAGAATTAGTTCAAAAGATTAATCCAAGTAATATGAATAGTAAAATAAATCTTGGAAGCTTGGTTCAAACAGACAAAGGTTGGTTTTATATTTCTGTTGGACTTGGTTCACTTACTTTTAAAGATCAAGTTATTTTTGCAATAAATCCTGAAGCACCTGTTGGAAAAGCACTCATTGGAAAGGTAAAAGGTGAAAGCATTCACTTTAATGGAGTTGAATCTGAGATAATACAAGTTTTATAATAAGACACAGTTTTCGCCTCTTATGAATTGAAAAACCAAAAAAAACCATGAAAACAGCTTTTAATTTAAAAACTAAAGAAACTTAAAACGAATAGTACATTAAATGCAGCAAAACCCTAACTTTGCAGTACATGATTCAGTTTAAAAAAGTCGCCTTTTATACTTTGGGTTGTAAGTTAAACTTCAGCGAAACATCAACCATTGCTCGTTTATTCGAAGATGCAGGTTTTGCCAAAGTGGAATTTGAAGATACTCCTGATGTGTATATTATTAATACTTGTTCAGTTACTGAGAATGCAGATAAAAAATGCAAGCAACTTGTTAAACGAGCTGGAAAAATAAATCCTGAGGCATTTATCGTTGTTGTTGGATGTTACGCGCAGTTAAAACCTACAGAAATTGCATCAATTCCCGGTGTCGACATGGTTTTAGGAGCCAATGAGAAATTCAATATTTTAGAACACTTAGAAAAGGAAAGTAGTAAGCGACTCGTAGCAAAAGTTGCTTTTGATAACATAAAAGAAACAAAAGAATTTGTCCCTTCCTATTCTTTTGGTGATAGAACGCGCTCTTTTCTCAAGATTCAAGACGGTTGCGATTATTTCTGTAGTTTTTGCACCATTCCTTTAGCTCGTGGAAAGAGTCGAAATGCAAGTATTAAGGAAACTGTAAGTCAAGCCGAAAAAATTGCGGCTACAGATGTAAAAGAAATTGTCCTCACTGGTGTAAATATTGGAGATTTTGGGCAGGGAGAAAAAGAAAACTTCTATGTACTGATTAAAGAACTAGATGAGATAAAAGACATTGAGCGATTCAGAATTTCATCAATAGAACCAAACTTACTAAGTAATGAAATAATTGATTTTTGCTTGTCGAAATCAAAACGATTTGCTCCGCATTTTCACATTCCACTTCAATCTGGAAGCGATCGCCTGCTAAAACTTATGCGAAGAAAATACGAACGAAAATTATATGCTGAACGCGTAGCTAGAATTAAATCCCTTAGGAAAGATAGTTGCATTGGAGTAGATGTAATTGTTGGTTTTCCAGGTGAAAGCGATGAAGATTTCAATGAAACGATTGAATTTATTAAAGATTTAGATGTTTCTTATTTACATGTTTTCACCTATTCTGAAAGGGCAAATACCGGAGCACCTAAGTTAGGCGCTGCAGTACCAATGGAAGTTAGGAGAACTCGAAGCAGACAACTACATTTAATCTCCGACAGAAAAAAAAGAAATTTTTATACAGAAAATCTAAACACTGAGCGCATAGTTTTGTTTGAATATGAAGAAGATGAAGGATACATGTTTGGGTTTACTGAAAATTACATAAAAGTTAAATTTCCATTTGATGCGAAACTAACGAATACTTTTCAACGTATTCGTTTGACGGAAATTGATAGAGATGGAATCATGAAATGTTCACTCAGTACTGAATTTTAGAATCTTTTAATATGAATACAATTTACATTACACGAAGGGAAACTTTCAATGCAGCACATAAATTATGGCAAGAAAAATGGTCTGAAGAAAAAAACTGGGAAGTTTTTGGAAAATGTAGTAACCAAAATTGGCACGGCCATAATTTTCAACTATTTGTAACTGTAAAAGGTGTTCCGGATGAAAATACAGGGTTTGTTATGAATTTAAAAACTTTAAGTCAAATATTAAAAGAGAAAGTAATTGAACCCTTAGACCACAAAAACCTAAACTTAGATGTTCCATTCTTTAAAGGGAAAATGGCATCAACTGAAAATTTAGCAATTGCAATTTGGGATGAAATTTATGACATAATCGCAAAAAATGGAGGTGAATTAGCAAAAATAAAGCTCGTTGAAACTGAAAACAACTACGTCAACTATTATGGTGGAAAAGAACCATTTTAGAATAATAAAGTAATTAAAAAACTATTTTTAGAAAAGTAAAATGGAAAAAGAATACAAGTCAATCATAGAACAACTTGGAGAAAATGCTAATAGAGAAGGTTTATTAAAAACACCGGAACGTGTAGCAAAATCAATGAAATTTTTAACAAGTGGTTACAACATAAATCCAGATGATTTAATAAATCAAGCTATTTTTCACGAAGAATATTCCGAAATGGTTTTAGTGAAAAATATAGATATTTATTCGCTTTGTGAACATCACATGCTTCCTTTTTTTGGGAAAGCGCATGTAGCATACATTCCAAATGGTAAAATTGTTGGCTTGAGTAAAATTCCACGCGTTATTGATGCTTATTCTCGTAGATTGCAAGTACAAGAACGCCTAACAATTGAAATTAGGGATTGTATTCAAAGAACATTAGAACCAAAAGGTGTTGCCGTTGTAATTGAATGTTGCCATATGTGCATGCAAATGAGAGGCGTGCAAAAACAAAATGCGCAAACAACAACAAGTGCATTTACAGGATTATTTTTATCAAATGATTCCACAAGAAAAGAATTTATTAATTTAGTGCAAACAAAACTACATTAACCATGAATCAAGGACTAGAAGATCAAAGCAGTTTATCAGCTGATTTAGCAAGAGACTTTTTCCGAAATGTTTATACCTATATGTTTGGAGCACTAGGTATTTCAGGAATTCTTGCTTATACGGTAGGGACAAATACAGATTATTTCACGACTTTGTTTATAAGTGCTGAAGGTGGAATTTCCCCAATTTTTTGGGTTATCGCATTTGCACCAGTAGGAATTGGATTATTAATTCAATGGGGATACAATCGCTTATCAATGGGTGTTTTACTCGCACTTTTTATTCTGTATTCTGGTCTAATGGGTTTAAGTTTATCTACAATTTTTCTAGTGTACAATATTGCTTCAATCGCATCAACATTCTTTGTTGCAGCTGGTGCTTTTGCAGGAATGGCCATTTTAGGTTATACAACAAAAACAGATTTAACAAAATTTGGTAGTCTCTTATACATGGTTTTTATTGGAATGTTTATAGCCGGAATCGTGAATATTTTTATGAAAAGTGATGGTATGGGTTTCATTATTGCATGTTTAGGAGTTTTTGTTTTTACTGGACTTACCGCTTATTCAATGCAGCAATTAAAATCTGTGGCAACTAATACAGATTTGACTGAAGAAGAAAGAAATAAGCTATCGCTAATTGGTGGACTTCAACTTTATATTTTATTTATTAATTTATTCCTTTCTTTATTGCGACTTTTAGGTAACAGGAATTAGTCCTACTTACAGTTATAAAAAACCGAAGAAAATTATCCTTCGGTTTTTTTTTGTGTTTTGATTTTTTTAAAGAAAACATTTTCTAACTTTGAAAAAAAAAATTTATGTCAGATAACTTTTTTGAAGAATCAACTGCTGCTGTAGGAACAATCTACACTATTGCTATTATTGCTATTATTGTTTCTATTCTTATTTGGGGTTAAGCTAAAACAAACTTCATACTTTTAGCATGCCTTTCAATTCGCTATTTTCTTGGTACATTGGAAAGCGCATGAAACGGATCGCTGATTATAAAAATAATCCGCATGAAAACCAAGAGAAAATATTCCATTATTTAATCTCTCAAATAAGTAAAACAGAATTTGGTCTTGAAAAAGAGCTAAATATAAATACTCATTACTCAGAATTTAAAGAAAAAATTCCATTACAAGATTACGGCACCTTAAAATCGTTAATTGATTTATCAATAGAAGGCAAAACAAATTTACTATGGCCAGGTAAAACTAAATGGTTTGCGAAATCTTCCGGCACTACTGCAGATCGCATAAAAAAATTGCCAATAACTAAAGAACTTCTTGAATTCAATCATTATGCTGGGGGGAAAGATTTGTTAGCGCAATACTATGCAAATCATCCTAAAAGAAAATTATACAATGTAAAACATCTAATTATTGGTGGAAGTGGGCAAATAACTAAAAAAGCTGGAGGTGTATTCATTGGAGATCTTTCTGCTATTATTATTAATAACCTGCCAGCATGGACTGAGGTCCGAAGAACACCTAAAAAAGAAATCGCACTATTAGGAAATTGGGAAGAGAAACTAGAAAAAATGGCGCATTCCGTTATTCATGAAAACATTGGTATTCTTGCCGGTATTCCAAGTTGGACCTCCCTCCTACTTAAAAAAGTGTTAGAGATTTCTGGAAAAAATACAATTCACGAAGTTTGGCCAAATTTAGAATTATACATTCACGGAGGCATGAATTTTAATCCCTATCGTGCGACTTTCTCTAAATTAATAGGGAAAAATATAAACTATGTAGAATCGTATAATGCATCAGAAGGATATTTCGGAATGCAAGATCAAACCGACAAAGATGAATTATTACTCTTAACGAATTCACAGATTTTTTATGAGTTTATTTCTATGAACGAATTTAAAAATTTAGAATCTGAAACAATAAGCCTTCAAGAAGTTGCTGTCGATACAGAATATGCATTAGTTATTAGTACATCCGCTGGTTTATGGCGTTATCTCATCGGCGATACAATTCGTTTTACATCTATTAATCCATATCGGTTTAAGGTAAGCGGACGTATTTCACATTACATGAATGCCTTTGGAGAAAAAATGATTGTTGATCATGTAGAAAAAGCAATTGCAAAAGCGAGTTCTGCAAACAATGCGCGTATTCAAGATTACACAGTTGCGCCGTTTTTTAATTTTGAATCAGCAACTGGCGGACACGAATGGATCATTGAGTTTGAAGAGGATCCAAAAGACTATAGTCGCTTTAAAATAGCTTTAGATGATGAATTAAAAATTGCCAATGCAGATTATGAAGCAAAACGGATCATGAATATTAACATTGAATTTCCACGATTTGTTTTTGTACCAAAAGGTACTTTTTATGAATGGTTTAAAAGGCAAGAAAAGCTGGGTGGTCAACATAAAATTCCTCGATTGACAAATGATCGAAAAGTTATTGAACAGCTATTGGAAATCATTTCGTAACTTTCTACTAGAATCTGTCAGAATGAAAATCAGAGTTACAATCCTTTTTGTTTATTTTATTTTTTTTGTAAATCACAGTCAAATTATCATTGAAGATACTGAAGAAAAAAACTTTACCTTCTTGAAAGCTGTTTCTGTATGGAATATAGACGAATTACAGAACTTGTACTTAATTCAAGGAAGCACAATAATTAAATGTGATTCAAGTGGAAAACAACTATTCTCCCAAAGTATTAAATCAATCGGAAATGTAGCACAAATTGAACCGATAAATGCACTTAAAATCGCAGTTTTTTCTGAAGAACAACAAAGTATTTGCTTATTTGACAATACTTTAACACTAAATGGTGAATGCAACTATTTAGATAAATTCGGGATTCGTAATGCAAAATTCATAGCCCGTTCAAATCGGCCAAATCTATTCTGGATATACGATCAATTTAATTCTACTTTAATTTTAATTGATATTATTTCTAACAAAACAATTCAAAAAGTTGATAATATCAAAGGTCTAATCTTAAAAGGTGAAGAAGAAAATGAAGTTGAGAAAATTCAAGAATTCAACAATCACCTGTATCTTTTTGATTCAAAAGAATCAATCTACGAGTTTGATCAATTAATGACCTTAAGTGGAGAATTTGAAAACCACTCGAAAAAAATAGCATTTTGGGAAAATCAACTAATTGAAATGGAAGGAAATAAAACATGGATTACCTCATTGATCAATAAGGAAATGAAAATTTATTCAAGCCCAGATAACAAACATTTAGATATAAAAATAAAAGGGAAATTTCTTTACATGAACACAGAAAATAAAATTTTGAGATTCGCACTAAAAAGCCTATAAATTAGCTTTGCTTTTTGTATTTTAGCATTCTAAATTTTAAATCATGCACATTGCAATTGCTGGAAATATCGGAGCAGGTAAAACAACCTTGACAAATCTCTTGTCAAAACATTATGGTTGGGAAACACATTACGAAGATGTAGACCAAAATCCTTATCTAAATGACTTTTACGACGATATGCAACGTTGGTCCTTCAATTTGCAAATTTATTATTTGAACAGTCGTTTTACACAAATTCAGGAATTCAAAGAAACAAAGCACACGGTTATTCAAGACAGGACTATTTACGAAGATGCATTTATTTTTGCTCCAAATCTTCATTCAATGGGATTGATGACGACACGTGATTTCGAAAATTATTTTTCGTTGTTTAATCTTATGGACACATTTGTATCTGCTCCAGATTTACTTATTTATTTGCGAGCAAGTGTTCCCACTCTAGTAAATCAAATTCAGTTAAGAGGTCGAGATTACGAAGAAAGTATTCGATTAGATTATTTGAAACGCTTAAATGAACGTTATGAAGCGTGGATCTCAACTTACGATAAAGGCAAATTATTAATTATTGATATTGACAACAATCGTTTTCCAGACAGTCAAGAAGACTTAGGTAAAATAATTAACGCGATTGATGCTGAGATAAACGGATTATTTTAATACATCCCATGATTGTTATTACAGGAGCTGCAGGCTTCATCGCTAGTTATCTTGTTGGACATTTAAATGAATTAGGTTATGAAAACTTAATCCTAGTAGATGATTTTTCGAGAGCCGATAAAATTTCTAATTATAGCTCAAAGAAATTCTTAAAAAAAATAGAAAGAACAGAATTTGTCACATGGCTTGAAAATACGAATGAAACGATAGACATTGTATTTCACTTAGGAGCAAGGACAGATACCACAGAAATGAGTGTGGAAATTTTTGATGAATTAAACTTGTTTTTCTCTCAAAAAATATGGACAGTTTGCTCTAAAAAAAATATACCTTTAATTTATGCTAGCAGTGCAGCAACCTATGGTCTAGGTGAATTTGGCTATGAAGATAAGCATGAAATAATCTCTAAATTAGTTCCTTTAAATCCTTATGGTGAATCAAAAAATAATTTTGATAAATGGGTTTTAGAGCAAACAGAAAAACCTCCATTTTGGGCAGGACTTAAATTCTTTAATGTTTATGGTCCCAATGAAAACCATAAAGGAAGAATGGCAAGTGTAATTTTTCATGGATTTAAGCAAATAAAACTAAACGGAGAAATCAAACTTTTTAAATCTCATAATCCAAATTATACAGATGGCGGACAATTACGTGACTTTGTATATGTAAAAGATGTAGCAAATGTTTGTTCCTATTTAATGACCGAGAAACAAGCATCTGGAATTTACAATCTTGGCTCTGGTAAAGCGCGAACATTTTTAGATTTAGCAAGCCTAACTTTTAAATCACTTGGATTAGAAGCCAATATATCATTTATAGATACTCCAATTGATATTCGTCACAAATACCAATATTTTACTGAAGCCAACATGTCTAAATTGCTTGAAACTGGCTACAATAAAGATTTTTATAGTTTAGAGGAGGGAATTCACGATTATATAACAAATCACCTAAATTCTTAGCAAAAAAAATCCCCTCAATTTCTTGAGAGGATTAAATAATCTTTATTTAAGCAAAATTATTCGCTTACTACTTCAAATTTAAAAGATTGTTTAACACCTCTAAAAAGGTTTGCTTCAGCTTCGAATGTTCCGATTTCCTTAATTGGCTCGTCTTTAATTTTTAAAGATTTACGATCGATATCAAAACCTTCTTTTCTAAGCGCTTCTGCTAACTGAAGTGTATTAACTGAGCCAAATATTTTTCCGTTCTCCCCAGCTTTTGTTACAATAGAAACTGTAACATCAGCAAGTTTTGTGGCAATTTCTTGTGCTTCAATCTCCAATTTATTTTCTTTGTGAGCTTTCTGTTTCATCATTTCCACGTGCGCTTTTTTTGCACTAGCAGTAGCCAATGAGGCATAACCTTGAGGAATGAGAAAATTACGGCCATATCCAGGCTTTACGTTTACTATTTCGTTTGCGTAACCTAATTTATCTACATTTTTCTTTAGAATAACTTCCATGATTTTTTACTTATTAAAGTTCAACAAACGACTTATTTCAACATATCACTTACATAAGGCAATACAGCAATGTGACGAGCACGTTTTATAGCCTTATTTACTCTTTTTTGGTATTTTGCTGAAGTACCAGTGATACGACGAGGAAGTATCTTTCCTTGCTCATTGAGTAATTTCAATAAAAAAGCGGGGTCTTTATAATCGATAAATCGAATACCGCTTTTTTTGAAACGGCAATATTTATCTTTGGTGATATCAATATTTATTGGGGTTAGATAACGAACATCATTTGACATTTTTTGATTTTTTTAGGGTTAATAAATTAAGCTTCTACTTGTGCTCCTTTTCCAGCTTTAACTCTGCGCTTTTCAGCATAAGCTAAATGGTCAACATCCATTTTCATGGTAAGAAAACGCAAAACACGTTCATCTCTTTTCATCGCTAATTCATAAGGAGCAACACAGGTGCCATCTCCATCAAATTGAATTAAAAAATAAAAACCTGTCGATTTTTTTTGGATTGGGTAAGCTAGCTTTCGCAAACCCCAATTTTCCGAATGCGTGATTTTTGCTCCTGTAGCTTTAATCTCGCCTTCGAATTTCTGCACTGCTTCCTTTGCCTGATCATCAGACAAAACGGGAGTTAAAATGAAAACAGTTTCGTAAGAATTCATACGTTATTAAATTAAAATTATTATTATTAAGGGTGCAAAGATAAGTATTTATTTCATAGAGACAAACTGATTTTAAGATTTTCTTTATGCTTATTAGCGTTTAAACCATAAATGTTTATTTTTGCCAGTCATTTTATTTTAAAATTTTAAAGTGAAAACATTATTTTTAAGTAAAAAATATCAAAACCATGAAAATTTATTTAATATTAATCTCAGTTATTTTCACCACTTTTTCATATACATTATCTCAAAAGAAAGAGCTTTCTTTAAAAGATGCTGTTATGTTGCAAAGAAGTCTTTCTCCCGAAAGAATTTCAAACTTTCTATGGATTTCAGATACTGAATATTCTACGTGCAGTAAAGATTGGAAAACACTTTTTAAGAACAATGTTAATGCCGATAAAGATGTAGAATTATTAAAAATTGAAAATCTTAATCTTGTTCTTCAAACATCCTATCAAAATTTTGGTGGAATGGAATGGATCAATGAAACCACAATACTTCTTAATGATGGTCAGACAATCTCTGAATATAATGTGTTAGATAATACTGGAAAAATCTTAAAGAAAGCAGTAAGCGAATCTGAAAATTTGAATTACCATTCTAAAAGCAATCAGTTAGCTTACACGATTGCTAATAATATCTATGTTGATGAGAAAGCTATTACAAAAAACATTGATAAAAACATCGTTTCAGGTCAAAGTATTGCTCGAAATGAATTTGGAATTTCAGCGGGGATTTTTTGGTCTATCAATGGTTCTTATTTGGCATTTTATCAAAAAAACGAGCGCAATGTTCACGATTATCCTTTATTGGATATCAATTCAACTCCTGGTGAATTAGTGTCAATTAAATATCCCATGGCGGGACAAAGATCAGAGGAACCAAAAATTGGCATTTACTCACTCAAAAACCACAAGACTGTTTATATTAATCCTCGTGGAAATAAAGATGATTATTTTACGAATTTGAGCTTCACTCCAGATGAAAAATATATTCTTGTTGCTGAAGTAAATCGCGATCAAAATCACATGCACTTGAATGTTTACGATTCAAAAACTGGAAAATTTGTAAAAAAACTCTTTGAAGAAAAAAATGATAAATGGGTAGAACCTGAACACGCAGCTTTTTTTCCTGATGCGAAATCAAATAATTTTATTTGGATTTCAGAAAGAGATGGATTCAATAATTTGTATGCTTATA
>JBILAB010000217.1:0-3054 GCA_044354455.1 Crocinitomicaceae bacterium
GCGCAGTCTTATTTTCAAAATAAGAGGAAATCGTTTTCCCACCATCATCTACTATTAAAGATTCAACAGCATTGATTTCATTTAATAATCCTTGCAACATTAAATCCCTATTAACTTCAGGCATTTCCCGAGCAATATTTCCGCCAATACTCTTTCCAATAAGATAAGAAACGGAATCTATTTGATTTAAAACTTGACTAAAAGTGGTAACACTTAGCAATGATCCAATAATTAAAGTGAATGTTTTTTTCATTTTTTTGTTTATTTTATAATTAATTTCTAGTATCTATACCCCATAACATTTTATTGCGAATGGTGTCAAGAAAATTATTGTCCTCAAATTTAATGACATTTATCATAAATTCCGCTTTTTTAACAACAACTTCTTCTCCCTGCTTAATACTTTTTGAATTACCATCTAAGCTTAAGAGATAGGTTCTATCTCGACCTTCTACAGAAAGAGTAATTGGCAAATGATCAGGAACTACAACAGGACGGACATTTAGATTATGAGGTGCAATTGGAGTAAGAATATGTACCTGACAACCTGGAGTAATAATTGGACCGCCACAACTCAAACTGTAAGCTGTTGAACCTGTTGGAGTTGCAACAATTAAACCATCTGCCCAATAAGCATTCAAATACTTATTATCTAAAGAAGCATGAACCGTAATCATTGATGCAGTATCTTTCTTGTGCAGCGTTAATTCATTTAAAGCAAAGTTATCTTTCCCAAAAATATCTTCTTCTGTAAAAACACGTAACAACGAACGCTTTTGAAATTCAAATTGCTTTTCTTTTACTTGTGTTAGAGTATGGTTAATTTGTTCTTTTGAGATATTTGCAAGAAATCCTAAGCGACCCATATTTATTCCCATTATTGGAACTCCTGAATCCTGAATATAACTTACCGTTTTTAAAAATGTTCCATCACCACCCATGCTAATTGTAAGATCAATACCAGATTTAAAATCCAAATGACTTTTAAAGGTTTGGTATTTTTCTGAAATACCGATTTTAGAAACTAAGAGAGCTTTTAAATCTTCCTCCAATACTGCTTCCCAGCCAAAATCTTCGAGGTGCTTTAGCATTTCAGTAAAATACTCGGCGCTATGCTTGCTGACTTTTCTTCCGTAAATTGCAACCCGCATGGTTTAAAATTTTAAATAATGCATCAGTGAATCAAATCTCGCTTGCAAATCATCATTGTCCATACTTTTTTGAAATGATTCTTTAACAACATAATCATAACGTTCAAAAGTTCGAATAATTGAAGACAAATCTAATTTATTTATTTTTAAGGTAATTTCCAATTTTGAAGACGAAGAATTTGTTAAAATATATGAACTTAAAATACGAGCATTATTGCTTTCTACAATTTGAGCTATTTGTGCCATGGAATAATCAATATTATTGATTTCTAAAATTAGAATTCCACCAACTTCTTTCATGCTTCCCGTATTGGCTAGTTGCACCATTAAATGATAAATGGTGGTACAGCCCAAATAATTTTCATTTTCATCAAGAATCGGTAAAACACTTAGATTAAATTCTGATATTTTTGCGAGAACCTCGAAAACATGAGAATTTGCAAAAACATAAGGGCGAGGTAAATGATCAAATAAGCCATCCAATGAATTCTCTGCATTCAAGCGATCTAAAATGTCCGATTCAGAAACAACTCCAACAAAATTCCCGTTTTTTAAAACTGGAAGATGTGAAACCTTAAATTCATCCATCCAATTCAGTGCTTTCTCTCCTGAGTCAGTATGAACTAAAGGTGGAATTTCTTCTGTAATTAAATTAATTGCTTTCATAAACGTTGCCAAAGTAGTAAAATCCTCTGAGAGTTAGTAATTTTGAAGCATCAAAAATGATACCATGACTAAATTAAGTGTCAATATTAACAAAATTGCAAGTATTCGAAATGCAAGAGGTGGAAATATACCCAACCTTTTAAATTTTGCAGTTGATTGCGAACGTTTTGGCGCTGATGGTATTACAATTCATCCTCGACCTGATGAACGTCATATAACAAAGAAAGACGCCTACGAATTAAAAGATGTCATTCAAAAAGAATTTAATATTGAAGGATTCCCCGATATCCGTTTTATGGAAATCATCAAAGATTTGAGACCAACTCAAGCAACACTTGTACCTGATCCACCGGGAGTTTTAACTTCAAATGCTGGATGGGACACAAAGGTAAATTTTGATTTTCTTCAAAAGACTTGTAGCCAACTTAGTGATTGGGGAGTTCGGACTTCAATTTTCATAGAACCAGATTTAGAAAAAATTGAATTAGCACAAAAACTAGGTGTTAATCGTATAGAATTGTATACTGGACAATACGCAGCAGATTTTAGTCGAGATAAACTAGAAGCAATTGAATCCTATATAAGTGCAACTCAACATGTGATAGATTTAGGATTAGGAATAAATGCCGGCCACGATTTAAATTTAGAAAACCTGAATTATTTTAAAAAATCATTACCGCGCTTGGATGAAGTTTCTATCGGTCATGCACTTATTTCTGACGCACTCTATTTAGGCATTGAAAATGCCATACAACGCTATAAATTCTTACTTCTCGATTGAATTTTCTTTATCAGAATTCATCAAAATATCCCTTTTTGGATAAGGAATTTTAATCTCATATTCGCGAAATAAACGATCAATTTCAAAACGAATTTCTGATTTATAATTATTAATATCCCAACTCTGATCAGCCCAAAAAACCAATTCTAATTCAAGACCTGAATCACCAAAATTTGCAAGCCGAACAAGAATAGGATGACTCTTTTTAACTTTGGGGTGAGCCAAAGCAGCTTGTTTAAGTAAGCGCTTAATCAATTCGGTATTTGCACCATACTCTACAGTCAGGTTTATAATAAAGCGCGTTAATTCTGAACCATGACTCCAATTTTCAACTTGTTCTTGTGTAAGTCGAGTATTCGGAATAATTAATACATTCCCCTCTCTAGTTTGAATTTGAGAAGTACGGACATTGATTTTTACAATCTTTGCGACAATTCCACTTGAAGACTTAGTTGA
>JBILAB010000218.1:0-3048 GCA_044354455.1 Crocinitomicaceae bacterium
AAATAGTTCCGAGAATAAAAGAATGAAACTCTGCGCAATAATTTTAATTTTTTCTGACTGATTTAATTCAGTCAATTTCAAGCGCCATGGCAAAAATATCGTTCTTGCAACTTGATCTAGAATAAAATAAAGCAAGATAAAATAGAAGTTCCAATTCCAGAAAAAATACCCCATTAAAGGAAAAGCTACGTCTCCAAGTAAGGCATTTATCTTTTCAGCTTGCTTCACCTCTTTTTCTTAAGAATTGCAACTCGCTCTAGACTAAGAGTATATTCTGGATTGTATTTTAATACTTTGGAGTATGAAAACAGGGCATTTGTGATGTCTTTTTTATCCTCATAGATTAATCCAATGTTGTGATATGATTCAATGTGTTTGTTGTTAATTTCCAAAGTCTTATCATAGTAGAATAAGGCGCTATCTAAGTCATTTTCAGAAAATTGTTTGATATACCCAATTTGGAAGTATGCCACATAATACAAACTATCTAAACGTATCATTTTCCGATATAAGTATTTTGCTTCAGCATCTTTACCAAACAATTGCTTGGCATAAGCCAATGAATATATAACATCCGTATTTTTTGGTTGTAATTGATAAGCAGTTGTATAATATTCTATACACAGTGGATCTTGTTTCCATTCGTAGAGTGATCCCAACATAATATAGCCTTGGTAAAACTCAGGGTCTTGCTGCACGGCTGTCTCGTAGGATGAAACAGCTAGTTTAAAATTCCCTAGTAATCTATAAATACTTCCTTTTAGAATGTATGCGTCGCGAAAACGTGGATTAATTTTTAGCGCTTTATTAATGAATTTAAAAGCAGAATCATAGTCCTCAAGAATACAATAAACATTCGCTAAACCGACTAAAGCTTTTGGATTTTTAGTGTCCTTTTTGATGATGATAAGATAATTTCTTTGGGCATTAAAAATATCAGCAACTAATCTATTTGATTTATTAATAAGTGCTTCAGCATATAACAAGCGACATTCTAAACGAGTGCTATCCATTCGGAATGCTTTTGCTCCATCTGCCATGGCAGAAGCATACTCCATTTTTGAAATTGCTTGATTTCCATGACGGATAATTAACTCAAGACTATCAGGATAACGAACTAAGAGACTATCCAAACTCAAGTTGCGGTCGTTCTTGCTATTTTTCCCTTTATCCGCGCAAGATTGAAGCGTAAATAACAAGAAGAATAAAAAGTATATTAGAAAATTCATGTTACAAAAATAATGATTTTGAATTGGTTTAAATGTTCTGTAAATTTGTAGAAATTAATTATTCTTATGATTTACAGGGTTTTTCTTCTCTTTTGTTTATTTTTCTTGAATGCATCTCGCGTATTTTCACAAGGTTGTTCACAATGTAAACTCCTTGCAGAACAGGGAAGTCAAGCAGATGAGAGTTCATTTGGATCAAATATAAATTTTGGAATTCTTTATTTAATGATAATTCCTTATTTGCTTCTTTTATTTTTATTTAGAAAGCAAATTATTGACTTCGCAAAGAATTTGTTTTTAAAAACCAGCTAGATTTTTTTTAGAACCTAGCTGTTACCCCTGCCATCACTTGGATAGGTTGAACAGGGTAATTGTACCATCGGTAATATTGTTGGGATGCTAAATTATTAATTTGCAAAAAGGCACTTACTCTCGTATTATAACGGTATTCAACACCTAAATTTATATCTACAATAGCCCCCAAAGGTTTAGCAAACTGCTCGTTTTTCTCAATAACATCTTTACCTACTGAATAAACCTTCGCGTTTCTTCCTGTTTCTATTTTTGCGCTTAAATTCACTAAAAATTTATCGTAAAGGTTGTAAGAACCCCTTAAAACAAACTGGAATTGAGGTAAATTCCATGCAAAAGCTTCATTTTTTGTTTGGTAGGAAAAAAACTGGCCAATCAAGTCAATCTTAAATTTCTCACTTTGCTGGTAAGAGCCTGAAGCTTCAAGTTTTGTTAAAGTGAGCGTATCATAAATGACATTAAATTTATTGAAAGCAAGAGAATCTGAAACATATAGGGCTTTATTTAAAATTCTTGCGGAACTTCCATTGACATTAAAACTTAACTTGCTGCTCAAAGTACCTTTAAATCCAGCATATATCTCATGTGGGTTATGTTCGTTTTGAATAGTAAGATTTGATAATAAATAAGGGTTCTCTGAAGAAAAAGTACGTAGCGAGTTTTGTTTTAATCCACCACGGATTCCTACATATGGAATAAAAATATCGTTAAATAATGAATATTTTATTTCAACCTGTGGATATATATAAACCTTTGTCTTTTTTTGAATATCAACGCTTAATGCAAGACCAACTTCAACCTTAAATTTCTTTTGGAATAGTTGTGTTAAAATCCCTGGTTGTAAATCTATTATTGTATTATTAGTTACCAAGCCTGAATCACTTGAATTAAGAATTGAGTCTTCAATGCCGTAACGATAAGAATTATATCTCAACCCTAAATTTAGATAAAATGTCTCGCTTTTATAGTTGTACCAACCTTTAGTATTCAAGTAAAATTGGTTTTCCTTAGCTCTCCAAACAGAAAGTGTATCTATAATTGGTTTTTTTGTACCCAAGAAATTAAACCCTGTTGTTATCTTATAATTTAAAATAGATGTATCCCCTCTATTTCCAATAAATTCAAAATCTGCACCAAGATTTTGATAACGTTGAGTAATTGTTTTCGCATCAGATACTAAAGAGTCTGGAAGACCATAAAAATGAAAGCCATCATTCAAATAATGAAGCTTTGCTCCAAGATTAAATGAAGCTTGATTAATTTTTCCAAAAAGTAAAACATCAGTATGATCAAATTGCCCATTTGGAAAAACTATATCGCCCCGTTTTATATTTCCAAAAGAACTTAAATGTTTTATATGTGCGCCATAATGATAAACACGAGATCGAGTAGAGTTATAATAAAATTCTCCAAGTGGCATTAATTTAGATCCAAGAGCAATTCGAGTATAAAATGGATAAAGTTGTTTAATTTTTTCTGTTGTTTCAACAGTAGCAACTGGAATTGT
>JBILAB010000219.1:0-3041 GCA_044354455.1 Crocinitomicaceae bacterium
CACCAAAACTTCGGAAATCTGCTCCATTTTCCATGTACGCCATTTTTAGCTTTAAGCCACATTTTTTGAAGGAAACTTGTCCTTTTACATGGATAAAAAAGTCACTCAATCCTCCTTCAGCATTTTGTGTTGAAAAACTCTTTGACATGCCCGATTCACCATCTAGGGAGAGTTTAATTTTTTCTCCATCTTTATTTAAATCGTAGCTTATAGAGTTTACAACATTTCGATAAGCATTATCATTATTTGCAGTTTGCAATAGATCAAAAACGCGCACATGATTAACTCCAATTGTTAGGTATTTACTTTGTTTCATAATTACATTGCCACCACCGTATAGTCGTTCCAATACATTTGAGGCGCTAGGATTTAATCGGGTAATAAATCCATTAAACTTCAATTCTTGAATAAGTTTAGGAAACTGAATGGCGAAATCTGCCGCTGCTCCTTGCTGTCGCCAATTGTTATTTTTGTAGAAAGACTCATAATTTAGCACCTCTTCTTTAATTTTATTTATGCCCAGAGATTGAACTAATAAATCAGGATTGTGGTTGTAAAAAGTATAAGGCGTTAGTTTGTAATCAATGTTGCCAATTTGGTAGCGAAGAACTTTTCCTGCAACTCCTTTCACATGAATTTGGCGAACATCAAAGGTAACTCCAGCTCCATAAAAGCCTCCAAATTGATTATTGATTCGAATCATTCCTAGAATTTCGGTGCTTTCATTTGGATTAATTTTAAATCCCAAATCAATTAAGGCATATCCTCCCGTAGTTTTTGGTGCAGTAACAGTGTCTGAAACATCAGAAGTAAAATCACTTTGTGAAATTAAGGATCTGGCACCTCCAACAAATTGCACTTTTTTCCCTTCTTGGGAAAAAGTGTTTAGGCAAATGCCGACAAGAATAATAAATAATAAAGCCTTCATATTAAAAGAATATTTTTAGTTCAACTGTGGTTTCTGTTCCCTTGTATCTATCCAAGGAAAAATTTCGGTCCGCATAGTTCATCCAACGATGACGGATATATAAGCCTGTATTTTTTGCCAATAAAAAATCGAGCCCAATGGCATAACTTTTTCCAGTCTGATCTTTTGGCTTAAAACTTACCTCTGATAATTTCGTCTGCTTATTGGCAATTATACGATCGTATCCAAAATAATTTGATAGCACAACCTTTGGAAAAAGAAGATAATAAAACTCAAGTTGGTTGTTGAAGCTTTGTAAATAAGAAGCTTTTGAATAGCGAGGCAAAGGAGAAAAATCACGCTGAACACTGTGAAATCCTCCTAGATAGAAAAATAAGATTTCCCGACCGAAGAGTTTAAAGTCTGTTTTATAATTTACTTCAATTGAGTTAAATCCTTTTGCAGAAATAGAATCTGTAATTTGCACTATCTCATAAACGCCGCGGTAAACTTTATTTAAATTATTATAAGGTCCAACATTTGCTGGAAATCCCCAGCGCCAAAAACGAGAGAGTGCTAAATTATTCGCGGGATGTCCATAGGATATTTTATCTGAAAGCCCAATAATTTCGCTCGAAGCACTGTAGCCGATTGTTAATTTATTTTTTTTGTTTGAAAAATCTGCATTTAGAATTACTCCACGACGATTATTTGTAAGTTGACCAATTGAAACCAATGAACTTGCAAAAGGAATAAGAGAAACCTGACTTCCTTCATTTTCAACAGTTCCAAAATTATCATTGTATTCTTGGATAGAGGTATTAAAAAATACACCATTGTTATTTATAACATGTGGGCTAATTTGAAAATAGCGAACTTCAAGTGGGAACGATAGTAGCTTTGGTGAGAATTGTAGCTTTAAATCAATCGCTTCTCCATATTTCCCAATTGTTGTTGGACTAAAATAATTTCCTAAGCCAAGCTCACCCAAGAAACTAATATTCTTGTGTTTAAAAAGAAATTCTGAAGTAATTAAATTAAAACCTAGCGACAAACGCGCTAAACTGTCTTTAAATGTTCGACTAGATATAGCGTTAATACTAACAAAGTTTTCTTTAAAGTTTTTTCTTAATTTTCCCGCAGTTAGCGAATTTGGAGTGGGTAGAGTTCCACCATTAAATTGAGATTTTCCGTACATAAATGCAAAGGAAAAATCTTTTGGTAAGCGGAGTCCATCAAGAATAAAACCATGGAAAGCTTGTTGTCCCCAACGAACATCTTGCGATAAAGCACCATTTGTATAAAACTTCTTATAGCGATCTAGAACATTTGCAGTGGTTGGATCCCAAGGGTTTCTTTCAAAAATACTAAAGCGATTGTAACCTGTATTTGCAGCAAAAGTAAAAGGACTTAAAGTATACCAATGAATACCTCCTGTTTTCACAGAGAATGTTCCGTATTTTGTAGAATGAGAACCCGTTAAATTTACTCCTAAATTCAATCCTTTAACATAATCTGTACTGCTTCCAGTTAACGGTGTCCACAAATATAAATCTGTCGAAAAAGAAGTTGTTTTAGAAGGTCGCCCTGCGATGTTTAGCATTAACTGTGGAATTTGACTATCATCGCCTAAAAAAACGCGTTGTTTTGGATTAAAGTCTGCAAGATTGGTTGGGCTATATTGTTCCTTCATATTCGAATAGGCTCCCAAAAAACGATAGAAACCAGAAACTGAAATATTTTCTAATGATTTTGCTATTTTTTTTGGGACAAGACCTGAATTTAAGGGGTTAAATAGCGCCGTATCCGAAGTTATTTGTGCGGATAAACTTCCACAGAAAAAAATTAAAGACAACACTATATAAATACTGACTTTATTCATCTTCAAAAGATTTCAGTGTTTGATTTTTAAATCTTATCTGTTTTTCTGCTAAACTTGGATCATTTTCCACGTAAAAAGGAATATTTGTGTAGGCTATTTTTTTTCCATCACTAACGGAAACAAACAAACGGTATTTCCCTTCTTTTAGTGGAGTCTTAAGAATAATTTCGTCATTGCCATTACCAGAAATTTTACCGTTTATCGCGGCAGGTTTCTCTTCGGCATCTCCTCCAGATTTTAAATCTGTACTTT
>JBILAB010000220.1:0-3040 GCA_044354455.1 Crocinitomicaceae bacterium
TTCCAGTTCCTGTTTTGGCGCTAATACAAAGTCCTTCAGGGTTTAAATTAGGATTCAAATCAGCTTTATTAACTAAAAGAAGAATGTGTTTTTCGGGAAATTGTGTTTTTAATTTCGCTACCCAAATAGTTGTTTCAGAAAGTGAACTCGTATCATTGGCATCTGCTAAACAGAGCACAATGCTTGCTTGTTCAATCTTTTGCTGAGACCGAGCAATTCCCATAGCTTCTATGGTTTCACTGGTCTCTCGTATACCCGCTGTGTCAATCAAGCGAAAAAGAATTCCATCGATATTGAGTATTTCTTCAATTACATCTCTTGTTGTCCCGGGTATGTTGCTCACAATAGCCCGTTCTTCGCCCAATAATTGATTTAAAAGTGTACTTTTTCCGGTATTTGGAGCTCCAACTAAGGCTACAGGAACACCATTTTTAAGGGCATTTCCTAAGTCAAAGGATTTTGCTAAGCGCTTAATAATTCCCAAAACTTCTGAAATCAATGTTTTGAGTGCGCTGCGATCGGCAAATTCTACATCTTCTTCTGAAAAATCGAGTTCCAATTCAATGAGAGAAGCAAAATGGATAAGTTTTTCGCGCAGGTCTTTTAATTCGGAGGAAAAGTTACCGCGCAATTGCCGTAAAGCAACTAAATGTGCTTGCCGTGATTGTGAAGCAATAAGGTCTGCAATGGCTTCCGCTTGTGATAAATCTAGCTTTCCGTTTAAAAAAGCACGTCTTGTAAATTCACCGGGTTCTGCTAAACGACAGCCTGCTGCACAAAGTGCTTGTAAAATTTGTTGTTGAATATAAGGCGATGCGTGACAAGAGATTTCTACACTTTCTTCTCCTGTAAAACTTTTACCTTCGCTAAATACACAGACTAAAACCTCATCAATTAAAGTTTTATCAGGTGCTGAGAAAAGTCCAAAGTGACTTGTATGAGATGCTTTATCTTGAAGCGGTTTACTAAAAAATTGTTCAGTTAACACGAGTGATTTCGGTCCAGAAATACGAATGAGAGCAATCGCTCCGATACCATTTGGAGTAGCTAGAGCACAAATAGTATCATCAGTTTGAAACATTTGGCAAAGTTAAAGAAACTAAGTACCGATTGCAAATGAACAAGGAACTTAGATTTCAAGTAAAATAACAAAGTCCTTTCAAGACATTTGATGTACCTTTGCACCATGGATCACGATATAGAATTGCGTTTTCAAAAATTAAAAACCCATCTTGAACTTACCTTTGGTGAGGGAATGGACCTGCAAGCTATGCTTTTTCTAATTGGCGTAAATGAATTAGGCTTGGGCTACAAAAACTTTTCCAAACAAGAGAAAACAGACTTATTTCACATTGCAATTTGTACACTTTTAGAACCTTATGGTTACTATAAATTTGAGGGAAGAGATGAAGAATCGTGGCCACACTTTAAACTTTTAAAAACACTTCCTCCTTTGGAGCACAGAGAACAGCAGCACCTCATGAAGCAGTCAATGCTCGACTATTTTATCGCCAACGATTACTATTCTGAGGAAGCCTAACGGATAACCAAGACTTTGCCAACTTTTTCGTCTTTTCCTTCATTTGTGGCAGTCCAAATAATGTAAACACCACTAGCAACTGCATCTCCTCCTAAGGTTTTAACATCCCAAGTTGCTGTGCCTCCATTTGAGGTAGTTTTGTAGACTAAATTTCCTGCAATGTCAGTAACTTTCACATCTGAATTGTAGCGGATTCCTTGAATTGTTACTACTCCGGCATAATTTGGTCGCACTGGATTAGGAAAAACTTTTGTTGTAGCGTACTCGGGGTCTTCATATGTTGCATTTGTCCTATAAGAAACCAAACCCTTGTCTGTAATAATAAATAATTCTCCTGTAGTTTGATCCAATTTTAAATCAAGAATATTATCTGAGATCAAGGGTGAATTTTTTGTGGTATGCTGCTCCAAAATTTCAGATCCATCTTGAGAAAGCAATAAAATTCCGGCAGAAGCTGTAGCCATCCACTTCCGATTACCACCGTCAACTTCAATATCTGTAATGTGGGTATTTCCAAGAAGATATTCAACATTTCCTTCAAATTCTACTTTTATGCGCTGTGCGTCATATTCCCCTGCGGCGGCTGTAAATGCTGAATTTGCGTTGTAAAGTATTGCAAAACCTGCATCTGTACCAATCCAAATTTCCCCATCAAAATCTGCGGCCAATGCAGTGACATTTTGTGAAGGTAGATCACCTGAAAAAACACCAGTCCTTAAATTAATGTATGCATCATCTGAAGGATCTGCAAGGGAATTGTTTGCAGAATAACCAAACATGCCATCACTAATTGTTGCAAACCAAATATTTCCATCAAAATCTACAATCATTTTTTTGGTAAACTTATTTCGAGCTGCAGTACCGACATCATAGTTATACCAAACACCATTGTTATCCATTACATTAAGAGGTTTTAGCGTGTAGCCATTCAAAGCCCATAAATTTCCACTGCCATCATAACAAACATCAGAAACAAGTGTCCAAGTAGTTCCCAATGACATGATTTCTAAAGTAGAATTCGAAGCATTATAATTTTGTACAGTACCATTATCTAGCACCGACAAGGGAAATTCAGAATAGGTACAAACGGCAACTTTATCTAAATTTTTTGGATTTATCGAAACGTCTAAAAAATCCCAAATATTTTGATTTTGCCAACTTGGTACTTGCTCTACATTAATATTACTCCACTCCTCATTCTCAAAAAAATGTATTCCATTTTTATAAAATAACGGGCCGTTTCCAGATAATCCACCTGAGGCTATAGCTACTTTTCCAGCTTCTGAATCCATAGAGTAAAAAGCTTGATTTTTCGTGCCATTTATTGGAATACTTTGAACGTTAACTTCATCTGAAAAGTACATGAGACCAACATTTTTATCTGCTGACCATAAACCTGTGGAATTTAAAACAGAGTTTGCAACAGAAAACCATTGGTTGAAATTTGAGGCACTGTATCCTGCTGTTTGGAGCAAATTAGCATTGAAAAGTGAAATTCCA
>JBILAB010000051.1:0-11014 GCA_044354455.1 Crocinitomicaceae bacterium
GATTTTTTAATAAGATTGGAAAAATAATCGCATGGAACACAATGTTATCTTTTCCAATAAAATGAACTAATTTTCGATCTTTTCCTTCTGTATTTCCCCAGTAGTCTTTCCAATTTTTATTGTTGTCCAATGCCCATTGTTTTGTAGCAGAAATATATCCGATAGGAGCGTCTAACCAAACGTACAAGACTTTTCCGTCAGCATTTGGAAGTGGAACTTTTACTCCCCAATCTAAGTCTCGTGTCATGGCACGTGGTTTCAAACCTCCATTTATCCAAGACATGCATTGTCCGATTACTTGATTCTTCCAAGCTTTCGGATCGTGTTGTAGTTCACCGTTTAATTCTCCTTTTTGAATCCAATCGCGCAACCAATCTTCGTGTTGATTCATCGGAAGATACCAATGTGCTGTTGTTTTTAAGATAGGTGATTTCCCACTTAATGTAGAAATTGGATTTATTAAATCTGTTGGACTCAAGTCGCTTCCACATTTCTCACATTGATCGCCGTATGCGTTTGCATAACTACATTTAGGACAGGCTCCAGTAATGTAACGATCCGCTAAAAATTGTTGGAAATCTTCATCAAAATATTGTTCGGAGCTTTCTTCGAGGAACTGTTTATTATCGTGTAATTTTTTAAAAAAGTCAGCAGATGTTTCATGATGAAGTTGTGACGAAGTTCGGTGGTAAATATCAAATGAGATATTAAATTGCTCGAAGGTATCACGAATAAGCGTATGGTATTTATCTACAATTTCTTGCGGTGTTATCCCTTCTTTCTTAGCGCGAAGAGTAATAGCTGCTCCGTGTTCGTCACTTCCACAAATGTAGACAACATCATGCTTGTTCATTCTAAGAAAACGCACAAAAATATCTGCGGGTAAATATACGCCAGCTATGTGTCCAAGATGCAAAGGTCCGTTAGCATAAGGCAAAGCTGCAGTAACGGTATATGCTGATTTTATCATTGTCGACAAAGATAAGAAAAGTAGTAAAACAAAAAAGGGTCGGACAATACCGACCCTTTAGAATTAGTTAGGAACTAATTATTTTTTTACAACATTGAATTGAGATGTTTTACCATTTTCAAGAACGACATTGAAAATATACATTCCAACTTCTAAAGCTGAAACATTAAAATTAGCTTTACCATTCACGAGTGAAATTACACTTGTAGCAGCAATTTTTCCAGAAATATCTGTTACTGTTACATTTGCTACCCCTTCACCTTCAATAGAAATTGTAAGATCATCGCTAGTTGGATTAGGATATGCACTACCATTAACAGTGTTAATTTCGTTTATTCCTATACCAGCTGAACTCATAACCTTTATACCAACGGCATTTGGAATATCTACTCCAAATCCAAATTCGTTCCATACTCCATCATTTTCAATAGGGCAAATTGGTTGTAAGTAGTAGTCCGTATTCCATGTGTAATTTGTGTTGTCATGCCCCATGTACAAGTTGATATTTACTGTTTGAACACAAGCTAAATAACGCTGGTTATCCTCTAGGACTACAGGAGCTGCAAATGCACCATAAACAGTTTCTCCTTCTTGACTTTCATCTGTATAATAAAAGGAAGCTTGAGGAGCAACTTCTGTTAATGTTGTAAATCCGCCGCCAACAGGAATAAATATAGCATCGTTTAAATCAGCAAAGGCATCTTCCCATTTATAAAGATTTAAAAACATTTCTTCGCCAGCCATTAGTGAGTCCGCAGGTACCTCAGTTCCTTTTGTTGCCGCAAAGTATAAACCTTCTACTGCCAATCTACTTGCATTTGGATTATTGATTACAGAACAAATAGAATAGGTTTGATTATTGGTGCTTGGTCGGTAAAAAGTCTTGCCACTAGGTAAACCTGTTGCAGTATCTATTTTTGCAGCACTATAGATAGATTCACTTATAGTAAAAGTATAAGAAATTGAATTGTCTGAAGCGTATTCATCATCAACTATATTCGTCATACTTACATCCATCATACTTGCAGTATAGGTTAGTTTATAAGTCCCTACAGGGTATGTTGACAAAGAGAAATCAGGCAAATTATAATTAGAAGTTGAAGAAACATCTATGCTATCATTAAAGTCAATGTACATTCCTGATACACTGTTGTCATAAACAAGATTTCCAGCTGGATTTGTAACTGTTGCTCTTAGAGAAGCATTTCCTTGTGGTTGGTTTCCGTCATTGTAGATACGTGCACCGACAGAAAAATTAAATTCTGTACCGTTTTGAGCTAATAATGCAGGAACAAATCCTTGTTTTGGAGCAAAAGCAGCACCTGTTGAAAGTCTTATATCATTTTCAAATAAGCCAATTTTATTTCCTATGAAAACTTCTACAGGGCCACTTAACATTTGATTTACTAAAATTGCACCATCTGTATCGCTTAACATTACAACTGGAATTGTAACTGTTGCTCCAGATGCTCCAGGTCCTGGGGTGATAACTCCAGGCTCTCTGTTAATAATTATAACGCCAATTGCACCAGCATTTTGAGCATTTAATGCTTTTAGTCCAAATTCACAGCCTCCAGAGGTAGTATTTGTCGTGCCATCTCCTCTATAAATCACAGCAATTTTCCCGCTTAAGTTATTAATTACTGGGTTACATGCTGCAGCTGAAACAGGGTTTCCTTGCGCATTTAAACCAACTGAACCATCATTTGACATCATAAGTGTATCTTGTATGTAGGTTCCTTGAATTAAAAAATTTGGTGTGCCCCATCCTCCGGCAGGATCTGCCCAAGCATTTGGATAATTACCAACAATATTACTAGGAGAAACACCAGCAACGATTACTTGAGCATTTGTAAAATATGCAAAAGCAACAATAGAAAAAGAAAGTAGAATTTTTTTCATGAAAAATTTTATTTTAAAAGTGAAAATTAAGTTAGTGTCAAACTTAAGTTAAATTTTTATAATCTGAAAATAATCTAAGAAAAAACCCTTTTATTTTAGCCAAATAATAGCATAATAGATGAGAGCAGCAAGAAGTGCAGAAACAGGAATGGTAAGAATCCAAGCCCAAAGTAAGTTGATAGTAACTCCCCAACGAACAGCACTTAATCTTTTTGTTGCACCAACACCAATAATAGAACCTGTAATTGTGTGGGTAGTAGAAACAGGAATTCCAAATTGAGAAACCGTAAATAAGGTTAATGCTCCTGCAGTTTCAGCACAAACACCTTCAAGTGGTGTAACTTTGGTGATTTTAGTCCCCATTGTTTTCACGATTTTCCAACCGCCCATTAAAGTACCAAGACCAATCATCAAGTAACAACCAAATGCAATCCAAAAGGGCATAGTTTCTGACTGAACTTTTGTTTTAATTTTAAATCCTTCTTTTAAATCACCTGTTTTTTGATCTGTGTAAGCCGAAAAAATACCAGCATATTTATACGTGCGATTTAGGGTTTTATCATTAAAAATTGTGTCGCGGGACTTAGAATCACAAAGCATCTTTCCAACTGTAAAGACTTCAATTTTTGAAAGTTCGCTATCGATTTCATCAAATGAGGGAGGCGCTAATTTATTCAAGTATGCGGAATTTAAATCCCCTTTTTTATCGTAGACAGTTTTTCCGTTTTCTGCATCTAGAATCTCTTTGTGATCTACGTAATAAGTTTTACCATTTATTTCTGCAATTTCAGGCTTAAATTTCTCCAGTTTCCCTTTTTCATTATGGTATTCAATTTGCATCAATTCTGAAATTTGCAGTTCTTTAGGAATTGCATGCTCTAATTTCCCTTCTCTCCCCATGTTTCCATACACTAAAAGCGCGGCACAAATAATTCCCATTACCTTTTGAGAATCTGCTCCTCCATGCCCCAAAGAGAATGCTGCTGAGGAAAGTAATTGTAGGCGTTTATGCATGTGTGCCTCTTTCACAGCAGATGGGTTTTTGCTACCATGTTTCAGTTCGAACCAGATATAGACAAGAATAAATACTGAAATCATTCCAATTATAATATAGAGCATTATTGGTTTCATATCCATGTATTCTATCATATACTCCATGAAAGCAATTGTTATGGTTGAAAGTATAAGAATAAATGCCATTTTTTTCCAAAAAGAGCGTGCGATGGTGACCAGGCAAATAAGAAATGCTATAAATCCTCCTATTAAAGGAGCAAGAAAAATAAATAGAATTACTTTTAAAATTTCACCTGACGCAACAACATCCCAACCTGCATGAGCAACTGCAGCTCCTGCAAAGCCTCCAATTAAGGTATGTGAAGAAGAAGAAGGTATGCCAAGTTTCCAGGTTAGTAAATTCCAAAATGTGGCTGCAATTAATCCAGCAAGAATTACCCAAAGGTCAATAGCGTTATTATCAACAGTTTTTGCTACGGTATTTCCTACACTCATATCAAAAACCCAAAAAGCTAAAACATTGAAAAAAGCGGCCCATATTACAGCTTGAAATGGTGTGAGAACTTTCGTTGACACAACTGTAGCAATTGAATTTGCTGCATCATGAAATCCATTGACTAAGTCAAATATTAATGCAATAACTATTACTGTAATAAGTAGCGTAAACATATAAATGGAATTTTAAATGACTATGAATTAAGCGTATTTAACAACTATGGATTCGATTACATTTCCTGCATCTTCACATTTATCAGTTGCAACTTCCATTACTTGATAAATCTCTCGTCGTTTTATTAATTCTTTAGCATCAACATCTGACTCAAATAATCGCTCTATACTCATATCAAAGATATCATCTGCATTATTTTCAATGCTATTAATTTTGATAACACATTCAATGATTTTTTGCGTGTTTTTTAGGTTTCGAAGTTCAGTAACAGCTTCTTTTACTGCTTTTACTGCACCACTAATTGCTTCCGCCATTTTCTGAATTCCTTGATCTGAAATTGGATCTATTTTATAGAAATTAATTTTTTTGCCTGCAGCATAAATACAATCTGCAATATCATCTAAGGCTGATGCTAAACTATGAATATCCTCACGATCGAAAGGAGTAATAAAATTTCTTCCTAATTCTATGAATATTTTATGTGTAATCTCATCATTTTGATGCTCAATATCTTCCATCTCTTTGATTAAGACTCCACGCTTATTGAAATCAGGTTCATGAACAACTTGCAAAAGATTTTTTGCGATTTTTTCTAGGTTATCACTTGCTTGTTCAAAAAGCGAATAAAAGACTTTGTCTTTCGGTAAAAAGTAACTTAAAATTCCAGCCATACTATTTTTTTAGTAAAGATAAAGCAAGTAGTTGTATAAAATTATAAGATTGAATTTCTTAACCTAAACATAACATTGGTAATTACAGCTAAAGAGTGAATGCTAAGTATTAGTAAAAATTTTATTGGGTTCCAATACTTATTTTATGGATATCACCTCTCTATGTTATCAAAATGTTAACAAAATTACTTTTGTGTTAAATATATAATAACTAAATGTTAACTAAATATTAAGCAGTTAGTTTTGAAGAAAAATTAATATGAAAGCATTTATTATTTTAATTATTATCCTTTTAGGAACTAATGTGTTGGCTCAGCAGACAGCTCAAGACACAGTCAAAAAAAGCACGATTATTACTAAAAAGTGGTTTGAATCCATTAATATTCGTGGCTATGCACAAGTGCGATACAACGGGCTTTTACAAACAAACGAGGATCTATCTTGCGAGCAGTGTGACAAAAGTTGGGGCGGTGAAAATGGTTTTTTCTTCCGTCGTGTCCGCCTTATTATTTTTGGTCAATTGAATCCACGAGTCTATTTTTATATTCAACCAGACCTTGCAAGCGCTCCAGTATCAACGAATTTGCATTTCGCGCAACTTAGGGATGCTTATTTTGATGTGGGATTAGATAAAGAAAATGAATTTAGGTTAAGAATAGGCCAAAGTAAAGTTCCTTTTGGATTTGAGAATATGCAGTCTTCACAAAATCGATTACCTCTTGACCGCTCTGACGCGTTGAACTCAGCAGTTAGCAACGAACGGGATTTGGGTGTTTTTTTCTATTACGCTCCAACAAAAATCAGAAAACGTTATTCCTCCTTAGTAAGCGAAGGCCTCAAAGGCTCGGGAGATTATGGTGTTTTCGGCTTAGGCATTTACAATGGACAAACCGCAAATAAGCCAGAATTAAATACAAATCGCCATGTGGTTTCTCGTATAAGCTATCCTTTTGCTATTAAAAATCAGATATTTGAGCCCGGAATTCAAGCATACAAAGGAGTATATACCTTATCTACTCTCTCTAGTGGTGTAAAATCAAATTTAGATAAAACGTATTTTGATGAACGAATTGGTGCAACATTTGTCCTTTATCCCAAGCCTTTTGGAATTCTAGCCGAATACAATGTCGGAACAGGACCTGAGTTTGATAAATTTGCCGATTCTATTACAAATCAACCTTTAAGTGGAGGTTTTATTACAGCATCCTATAAAATTGACTTTAATGGCCAAACGCTAATTCCTTTCATGAGATATCAAAAATATGACGGTGGAAAAAAACATGAGTTAGATGCTAGAAGTTATGAGGTTGAAGAATTGGAGTTGGGTGCAGAGTGGCAACCTAATAAAAACTTTGAGCTGGTTGTTATGTACACTATGTCATCCAGAAGATTTGAGGATTATGCCAAACAAAATAATTATCAGCGGGGAAATCTGCTGCGCATACAAGCACAAGTGAACTTCTAAAAAAAACGATTTGCTGTGACAATTTTTCTTTACAATTAGATCTAATGAGCTATGATTATTAAAAATAAAATACTTGGCTAAAATAAAATTGAAAAAGCTGTAAATCTCAAATGCTTGTTGCTTACATTTGCAAAGTGAATCAGTTTGATAATTTACGAATTCAATTAGAGCTTTTAGAATGGCCAAATATCTATTTGTATAAATTCATCGTTCCGAATGAAAATGAAAAAATAGCATTGGTAACATCATTATTTGATGAAAATACAGAAATTGGTTTTCTTCCCTCCGGCAAAGGAAATTATCTTAGCATTAGTGCAAAGGAAGTTGCGTTGAATGCGCAATCAATTATTGAAAAGTATGAAAAAGTATCAAAAATAAAAGGAATAATTACACTTTAAATGGAGAAAATTACGGCTATCTTATTTGTTTCATTCTTGCTTTTACTAGGAATAATTCTTTATCGCTTGCTTCTCAGAAAACTCAGCAAAGGAAGAATTAAAAATGAAAATTACTGCACTTTGTATAGTTTGGATAAAAACCCTGCGAGTGGCGAAGTTGCTTTTTATTTTGTGAGTCCTTTTAAAATTCCTATTGAATTTTCAATTTGGGAAGGAGATATAAAAATTTTAGAATTACGAAATGAGGAATTTTCTGAGGGTGGTCACATCATTCATTTTGACACCAAAAAATTAAAAAATGGCGACTATCTTTTTGGATTAGTTACAAGCGAACAAAAAACGATTAAGCGTTTTCAAATAAATAATGTTTAAAGCTACATTTTGTTTTTACTCATTATTATGCTTTCATTTTCCTTTTATTAAAGTTGCATTATGAAATCATATGCATTAATTAAGTTTCTTAATAAAATGTTTACTTTTGATTAAAAAATTGAAGCCCAAAAGTCATAAATTTACGCTAACTGAAGACACTCAATTTGATGTTCTTGGTTTATCTACAGCTTTTAGCGACTATCGTTTAGCATGGGAGTTGAACACTTGCCTAGATATGAGAATTACACTGCATGAAGAACAGTTAGAAATATATGAATCCAAGACAAAAGAAACTTCTTTTTTTCGTGTGTACCATTTTTTTGATGAGGAAAATCTAACAAAATATTATATTATTAAAAACAAGCAGAATTTTAAATTCCTATTACCAGAGAAATCAGCTTTTGATTATTTTTTACTCATTCGCGATAATTTTATTTTTGAAATGAGTGACTTTACAACTCGGTTGCGACAAATAAATGGAATAGTAGCAGTGTTTACAATTGCTAATAGTGAATTTGAACTAGCAGAACATTTAACATTCTAAGAAATGAAAAAAACAAAAATAGTTGCAACAATAGGTCCTGCATCATCTTCAAAAGAAGTACTTCGAGAGATGATTGAATCAGGGCTTAATGTTTGTCGTTTAAACTTTTCACATGGAAACTATGACGACCATCTAACTGCAATTAAACAAATTAGAGAATTGAATGCTGAAATGGGAATGAATGTCTCTATTCTTGCCGATCTTCAAGGTCCAAAAATTCGCACCAATGAAATGGAAAACAACGGCGTTCTTTTGGAAGTAGGTAAGGAAATAAAAATTCTTGTCGAGAAAATAGTTGGAAATTCCGAGCGCTTTTCTATTAATTATGTGAAACTACCACAAGATGTTAAATCCGGAGAAAAAATCTTATTGGATGATGGAAAAATAATGCTGGAAGTAATAACATCAGATGGAAAAACTGAAATTTTATGTAAAATTATTCAAGGTGGAATTCTCTCTTCCAAAAAAGGTGTGAATTTACCCAACACTTCAATTTCTTTACCTTCTTTAACTGAAAAAGATGAAAAAGATTTACAGTTTGCACTCGATAATGGAGCTGATTGGATTGCCCTTTCTTTTGTGCGTTCTGCACACGATATTATTGAATTAAAAAAACATATTTCTGCTCGTAAACACCATGCAAAAGTTATTGCTAAAATTGAAAAACCGGAAGCATTGGAAAACATTGACGGAATTATTGCTGAAAGTGATGCTTTGATGGTTGCTAGAGGAGATTTAGGAGTTGAAATTCCCTATCAAAATGTGCCACTTATTCAAAAAATGTTGATTTCAAAATGTAATCTTTCTGCAAAGCCAGTAATCGTAGCTACTCAAATGATGGAATCAATGATTTCAAGTATGACGCCTTCTCGCGCAGAAGTAAATGATGTTGCAAATGCTGTTCTTGATGGCACCGATGCTGTTATGTTGTCTGGAGAAACTTCTATAGGAAAATTTCCTGTTGAGGTAATAAAAACGATGAGCAACATAATTAAAGAAATGGAGACGCACAGCGGAATTTACCATAAGGAAGAAATTCCAAAGGAAAATCAAAGTCGTTTTATATCAGATTCTATTTGTTTTAATGCTTGTCGTTTGGCACAACGCGTTAAAGCTGCGGCAATTATTACCATGTCTTTTTCGGGTTATACTGCCTATAAAATTTCTTCACAAAGACCTAACACAGAGATTTTTGTCTTTACTAGTAATTCTAAAATTCTTACTCAGTTAAGTTTAGTTTGGGGAGTTCGTGCTTTTTACTATAACAAGCGGATTAGTACCGATCATACGATTGCAGACATCAAACAAACAATGAAAAATGATTCAATTTTAAAACTTGGTGATTTAGTAATTAATATTGCCTCCATTCCTTTAGAAGAACTTGGAAGTGCAAATATGTTGAAATTAAGTTATGTCGATTAAGATTATAAAATAAATTAAAAAATATCTTTTTCTTGCTCGAGTTCTGCTATTTTTCATTAACTTAAGGTAAAAACAAGTTAAAAATGGAAAAAAAGTGGCTCATTAAAAATGGACAAGAGCAATCTAAAATCGAAGCTTTAAGAGCGGAATTAAAAGTCGACAGAATTGTTGCAGAACTTCTTCTGCAGCGTGGAATAGATGACTTTAAAAAGGCCCAAGAATTTTTTCGCCCAGACCTAGACAATTTGCATGATCCATTTTTAATGAAAGATATGGATAAGGCAGTCGCTAGATTAATGCAAGCAATTAAAAACAAGGAACGCATTTTGCTTTTTGGCGACTATGATGTTGATGGCACAACTGCTGTCGCTTTGCTTTTTAGTATTCTGAAGGAATATTTACCTTCTATTGAATACTACATTCCAGATCGATATTCTGAGGGTTATGGAGTAAGTTATCAAGGAATAGATTTTGCCTATTCGAATAAACAAACATTAATTATTGCACTCGATTGCGGAATTAAAGCAAACGATAAAGTTGCATATGCAAACGATAAAGGAATTGATTTTATAATTTGCGACCACCACGAACCTGGAGAGGAACTTCCTGCTTGTATTGTTTTAGATCCAAAAAGAAAGGATTGCCTTTATCCCTTTAAAGAATTATCAGGTTGTGGCGTAGGATTTAAATTCCTCCAAGGTTTTTTGCAGAAAAGTAAGATTCCACTTACAAAATTGTTCAATGAATTGGATTTGGTAGCAATTAGCATTGGAGCGGATATCGTTCCTATTGTTGCAGAAAACCGCATCCTATGTTTTCATGGTTTGAAATTGCTAAATGCAAAACCACGAATAGCTTTTCAAGAATTATTGGATTTAGCAGGAAAAGAAATGCCACTCAGTTTAACAGATGTTGTTTTTATTATCGCTCCGAGAATAAATGCAGCGGGGCGCCTGCGTTCTGGAAAAATGGCTGTCGAATTAATGATTTCTAGTGATTTAAATGAATTAAAGCATTTGGCTTTAGAAATAAATTCGGATAATACAGAGCGCAAAGGTTTAGACAAACAAATAACAAAAGAAGCACTTCAACAAATAGAAAAAGATCCTGGTTTTTCGACGCGTTGTTCTACTGTCGTTTTTGATCCATCTTGGCATAAAGGCGTGGTAGGAATTGTTGCTTCACGTCTTATTGAAAAGCACTACCGTCCAACGATTGTCTTAACAGAATCTGATGGAATTGTGAGTGGTTCAGCGAGAAGTGTTCGGAACTTTGATTTGTATAAAGCCTTACTTTCCTGCGAAGATTTATTAGAACAGTTTGGCGGACATACGCATGCTGCAGGGATGTCGATGAAGCTAGAAAATTTAGCTGCTTTTAAAGTTCGCTTCGAAGAGTATGTCCAAAATAATTTAGCCATCGAAGACAGAATTCCAACCCAAGCTCTTGATATTTCGATCGATTTAAACGAAATACATGGTAATGAGTCGCCTTTAGTTATTCCAAGAATGAAGCGAATTATTGAAGATTTTGAGCCTCATGGTCCTGGAAATATGAAGCCCGTATTTTATTCCTCAAATTTATAT
>JBILAB010000221.1:0-3028 GCA_044354455.1 Crocinitomicaceae bacterium
TTTCTGAAGTAGATTTACAACTGCGGGGGCCTGGCGATCTTATGGGAACACAACAAAGTGGTGTTTTGGATTTGAAAATTGCCGACCTAGCAAGAGATGGACAAATAGTAACAATCGCTAGAGATGCAGCACGAAATTTAATTCAAGAAGACGCTGATTTTAGCATGTCAAAACACAAAAAATTAAAAGAAAGTGTTCAGGAAATTTTACGCAAAAAGCCCAATTGGGGTCGAATCGCCTAAGAAAAATTTATTTTAATATTCCACGAGAAATAACGATTTTTTGAACTTCCGACGTTCCTTCATAAATCTGTGTAATCTTTGCATCTCGCATCATTCGCTCAACGTGATATTCTTTTACAAATCCATATCCACCATGAATTTGTACCGCTTCAACCGTTTGCTCCATTGCAACTTTTGAGGCATATAATTTTGCCATTGCACTGGATTGGTCGTAATTTCTGCCTGCATCTTTATCCAAGGCAGAACTGTAAACTAAAAGTCGAGCTGCCTCAATTTCCGTTGCCATATCTGCCAATTTAAATGCAATTGCTTGGTGTTTGTAGATTTCTTTGCCAAAAGCCTTTCGTTGCTTAGAATAAGCTAATGATAACTCAAAAGCGCCACCAGCAATTCCCAAAGCTTGTGCAGCAATTCCAATACGACCGCCAGCAAGAACCTTCATTGCAAAAGTAAATCCAAATCCGTCCTCCCCTATTCTATTTTCTTTTGGAACCTTCACATCATTAAACATCAAAGTATGTGTGTCGCTTCCACGAATTCCCAATTTATCTTCTTTTGCGCCAACAATAAATCCTTCCATTCCGCGCTCAATAATTAAGGCATTAATACCTTTGTGACCTAATTCTTTGTGCGTCTGTGCGATTACAATGTAGGTAGAGGCCGTGGAACCATTAGTTATCCAATTTTTTACGCCATTCAATAGATAATAGTCGCCCATGTCAATCGCTGTAGTTTGTTGCGATGTTGCATCGGAACCTGCTTCTGGCTCTGATAAACAAAATGCACCAATTTTCTCGCCTTTAGCAAGTGGAACTAAAAAATGTTGTTTCTGAGCTTCTGTGCCAAATTTCTCTAAACCCCAAGTTACTAGAGAATTATTTACAGACATACAAACTGAAGCTGAAGCATCAACCTTAGAAATTTCTTCAATAGCTAATACATATGAAATCGTGTCCATACCACTTCCACCGTATTTTGGATCGATCATCATGCCCATAAAACCAAGTTCTCCCAAAAGTTTCATTTCCTCTGCTGGAAATTTTTGAAGGTTATCGCGTTCAATAACACCAGGTTTTAATACATTTTGAGCGAAATCGCGCGCTGCTTCTTTAACTGCGATGTGTTCTTCTGATAATTCAAAATTCATTGTTGGAATATTTCATTTAATTTTGACAAAAATAAGGCAAATCTTTTTTACATAGTTCTACATGTTAAAGAATATTGAAATAATTGGTTTAATGTCGGGAACTTCTCTCGATGGTTTGGATATCGCGCATGTTGCATTTGATTTTTCTGTAGCGCTTCCAAAATTTGAATTACTGCATTCAGAAACTCTTCCATATTCCGATGAAATTCTTGCAAAATTAAACGTAGCAAAGACATTTTCAGTTCCTGAAATGCTCATTTTAGACAAAGAAATTGGTCGATTTTATGCACTAAAAGTAGTAGATTTCATAAAAAAATATAAAATTGATTCCAAAATAATTGCTGCAATTGCTAGTCATGGGCAAACTATATTTCACCAACCTGAAAATGGTTTTACGCAGCAAATTGGTTGTGGATCAACAGTGGCATTTCTCACTGGAATCCCTGTAATAAATGATTTTCGTAGCTTGGATGTTGTTGCTGGTGGACAAGGAGCACCCTTGGTTCCTATTGGTGACTTTTTACTGTTTTCGGATGAAGCGGATGCTTTTTTAAACATTGGGGGTTTTGTAAATATTAGTTTTAAAAAAGGCAATAAAATTACTGCTTTTGATATATGTCCTGGAAATTTACCCTTGAATCAATTTGCAGAAATAATTGGTCTAAAATATGATAAAAATGGTGAAATTGCTAAAAATGGACAATTAGACCACAGCTTACTCAAAAAATTAAATAACATTAATTATTATTCTTTGGCAGCTCCAAAATCTCTCGGAACAGAATGGTTGGAAAAACAATTTTTACCATTAATTCCTATAGAGCTAAGTCCTGAAAAAAAATTAAGAACAATTACAGAACATATCGCTTTTCAAATATCAGCTGTTCTTAATGACAGAAAACTCAATTCTGTATTTATAACAGGAGGAGGCGCTCACAATAATTTTCTTATAGAATGCCTTAAACAGCATTTTTCTGGAAATATAATTGTTCCTGAATCTAAACTTATAGATTTCAAAGAAGCAATCATTTTTGCATTTTTGGGTGCACGTTATTTACGCAATGAGGCTACAACAATCTCAAGTGTTACAGGAGCTAAATTATCGCTTTGCACAGGTGTATACCATCGAATTTAAGCCGCTTATATCTTCCACTTTATTCACAATTAACTTGTTCGTAACTATCAATAAAAACCAAATTCACAAAAAGACAATTTGTTTAACTTCGCTACGCATTTTTGTTGTTGAAAACAAGCCTATTAATTAATTTACAAATGGAAATTTATCTCATCGCTTTTTTTATTCTTGGATACGTAGCAATAACAATGGAGCATTCTCTAAAATTAGATAAATTAATCCCTGCACTTTTAATGATGGTTGCCTGTTGGACAGTCATAGCAATTAATGTAGATAATATAACATATTGGATTGATGCAGAAGGAATAGCAAAGGGATTTACAGGAGGGAATAATTTGGAAATTGAACATGTAAATAAAACACTACTCCATCATTTTGGTAAAACTGTAGAAATATTAGTGATTATGATGGGGGCAATGGCGATTGTTGAAATGATAGATTACTTTGATGGGTTTTCTTCCATTAAAGACCTTATAAAATCTCGTAAAAAAACCACTATTCTTTGGA
>JBILAB010000255.1:0-3022 GCA_044354455.1 Crocinitomicaceae bacterium
TCAATGGGGGCAGATGTTGTTTTAGGTTCTTCACAGCGTTTCGGAGTTCCGATGGGTTACGGTGGACCTCACGCTGCATTTTTTGCTGCAAAAGATGACTACAAAAGAAATATGCCTGGACGAATAATCGGGGTTTCAAAAGACATAGATGATAATTTAGCCTTGAGAATGGCGCTACAAACACGTGAGCAGCATATAAAACGCGATAAAGCAACTTCCAATATTTGCACTGCCCAAGCATTATTATCCGTAATGGCAAGTATGTATGCCATCTACCACGGTCCAGAAGGAATGAAAGAAATTGCTAAATATGTTCATTCTTTAGCAACAACAACTGCCGATGGTTTAAAGAAAGCAGGACTTACTATTGCCTCGGATAATTTCTTTGACACAATATGGATTCAAGGTATTGACACTAAAACAATTCGAGCAAAAGCAGAGTCAGCAGGACTAAATTTTAATTATTTAAATGACACTGAATTGACAATTAGTTTTGGTGAACCGCACACATTGAATGATGTCAATACTATTCTATCTATTTTTAATGCTCCAAATTGCCCTGCACTTTCTACTTCAAGTTTAGCTTCAGAATTCTTGCGTTCAGATGCTGTTTTTTCGCATCCTGTTTTTAACAGTTATCATTCAGAATCTCGGATGATGCGTTATTTAAAAAGATTAGAAAATAAAGATTTATCTTTAGTTCATAGTATGATTCCACTTGGGTCTTGCACAATGAAATTAAATGCTGCTAGTGAATTAATTCCAATTTCAAATCCTCAGTTTGCAAATATGCATCCATTTGCACCAATTAATCAAGCAGCAGGATACCATGAAATGTTTCGGCTCTTGGAAAAAGATCTATGCGCTTGCACTGGCTTTGCGGCAATGTCGCTACAACCAAATTCTGGTGCTCAAGGTGAATACGCAGGATTAATGGTAATCAAAGCTTTCCATGAAGCAAATGGTGATTTTCAACGAAAAAAAATTATTATCCCATCTTCTGCCCACGGAACTAATCCGGCCTCAGCAGTTATGGCAGGTTTTGAAGTAATCGTAACAAGTTGCGATGAAAATGGAAATATTGATATCGAAGAGTTGCGAACGGTTGCTCTTGAAAACACAGACATTCTCGCTGGATTAATGGTGACTTATCCTTCAACTCATGGGGTTTTTGAAGAAGGAATTCGAGAAATAACGGCAATAATTCACGAAAACGGAGGGCAAGTTTACATGGATGGGGCAAATATGAATGCACAAGTTGGCCTAACAAATCCCGGAAATATTGGGGCAGATGTTTGTCATTTAAATCTTCATAAAACCTTTGCTATTCCCCATGGTGGTGGTGGACCTGGAATGGGACCAATTGGTGTTGCTGCACATTTAGCACCTTTCTTACCAAGTAATCCACTAATAAAAGCTGGTGGAGAGAAAGCAATTCATGCAATTTCTGCAGCACCTTATGGCAGCGCCTCCATCTTATTGATTTCTTATGGCTATATAAAAATGCTTGGAGCTATTGGTTTACGAGAAGCAACGGAAAATGCGATCTTAAATGCAAATTATATCGCCGCTGGATTAAAAGGGCATTATGATATTCTCTACACCGGAAAAAATGGAACTGTAGCCCACGAAATGATTTTGGATTGTCGGGATTTTAAACGAACTGCTGAGGTTGAAGTAGCAGATATTGCCAAGCGCTTAATAGATTTTAATTTCCATGCGCCAACTGTTTCTTTTCCTGTAGCTGGAACGCTGATGATTGAGCCAACAGAATCAGAGGACAAAGAAGAATTGGATCGTTTTATTATCGCAATGATTAAAATTCGGGAGGAAATTCGTGAAATTGAAAACGGTCACGCTGATAAAGAAAATAATCTCCTCAAAAATGCACCGCATACAGCAGATTGCATTATTAATAAAAATTGGACTTATCCCTATTCTCCACAGGAGGCTGTTTATCCTGTTCCTTATTTAAAAGAAAATAAATATTGGGTTCCTGTTCGTAGAGTGGACAATGCTTTTGGCGATAGAAATCTAATTTGCTCTTGCCCGAGTATTGAAAGTTACGCAACCCTAAAAGAATGAAATTAGATATTCTTGCTTTTGGTGCTCACCCAGATGATGTTGAAATTTCAGCTGGTGGAACGCTCTTGAAATATATTTCTGAAGGCAAGAAGATAGGAATCGTAGATTTAACAAAAGGTGAACTTGGAACAAGAGGTTCCGCAGAATTACGAACGGAAGAAGCTAAAAAAGCAAGTGCATTATTGTCTCTTTCGATTCGTGATAACCTGAATATGAAAGATGGTTTCTTTGAGCTAAATGAAGAGAATAAACTTAAAATTATTCGTGAAATCCGAAAATATCAACCAGAAATTGTCTTTGCAAATAGTTGTACAGATAGACATCCAGATCATGGAAATGCGGGAAAACTAGTTGCTGATGCGTGTTTTTTGGCGGGACTTCAAAAAATACAAACGCAATGTGATGGAAAAACACAAGAGGCTTATCGTCCAAGATTGGTCTTGCACTATATTCAGGATTACTATATTCAACCCGATATTGCAGTAGACGTAAGTGCATTTACTGACGCAAAAATCAAAGTTATCCAAGCTTATAAATCTCAATTTTTTGATCCTCAATCATCAGAACCAAATACGCCTATTTCTGGGGAAGAATTCTTTGACTTCCTAAAAGGTAGAATGATGACGGTGGGAAGACCTTTTGGCGCAAAATATGCTGAAGGATTTACAATTTCTCGGGTTCTTGGAGTAAGCGATTTATTTCAACTACTTTAAGAACTTTGAATAATCAAAGAAAAGCTATAACTTTGATTTAATGAAACAAGTACTGCTTATTTTCTTTTCGGTTTTACTTTTTTTTGGAAATGTTGGTATTTCTATATTTACCCATTCTTGTCGTGAAGAAGGTCTTTCAAAATCTATTTTTTTAGCATCGAACGACTGTAATTCCAATCTAAGTTCTGACGCTTGTTGCGAAAAAGAAGATGCTTGTTGTGAAG
>JBILAB010000222.1:0-3011 GCA_044354455.1 Crocinitomicaceae bacterium
TCTTACGATGGTTTTATCGTGCTTTCTGAGTCTGTAAAAAAGGATTTACTTGCTATTGATCCTGCTGCTAAGCATTGTTTGTTGAAGCATCCTTCTTATAATAAGTTTGGAGATAAAATTGCGAGAGAAGAGGTTGCTGCAGCTTTAGGTTTAGATCCCACAAAAAAAATACTTTTATTTTTTGGCTTGATAAGAAATTACAAGGGCTTAGATTTACTATTGCAAGCATTTTCAAATTTAAACAATGAGTTTAGTTTAGTAATTGCTGGTGAGGTTTATGGTGCGGAAATTACTTATACTAACTTAATTGCAAAATCTAAAAATAAAAACATTCATTTTGTCAATCAATTTATTGATGAGCAAGATGTCAAGCTTTATTTTAGCGTAGCAGATTTGTGTGTTTTACCTTATAAATCAGCAACTCAGAGTGGTATTCAAGCACTTGCAAACTCTTTTTGTTTACCGGTTTTAATTTCAAATGTTGGAGGTTTAGCAGAAGATATTGTTGATGAAAAAAATGGGTTTATCTTGAATGACATAAATCCTCTAGCTATTCAAAATAAAATAGAGGAGATTTTTAATGAAAATAAATTGACTTTGGTTAAAGAAAATTTAAAGCTGGAAAATTTACTTTTATACGACACGTGGACTAAATTTTCAGATTTGCTTATCCAATTTTGCGATACATTAAAAAAGAATAGCTGAAGCAGGTAAATTTTCATATTCAAAACTTCAATTTTATTTGGCTTTCAGCAATGTAAATCCTATATTTGCACCCTTATTGAAATTAAAAATTTAGAAAATATGCGTTTAAAAGGTTTTTTCTTGTTGTTTACACTTGTGTTAACAGCTGTTTGTATTTATCAATTGTCATTTACTTGGGTTGCAAGTGGAGTCGAGAGAAAAGCAGAAAAAGAAGCAATTCTTAAGGTTCAAGCTCTAAGAAAACAAGCCAAAGATAATAATGGCATTGCAATTCTTCCAAACAGCACAACTGTAGATTTTAATTTACCAGAATCTGAGGAATTAGCGAGAGCAGCATTCGTAAATGAAATATTGCGTTCCAAAGGTGAAAAAAAGGTTTATCCATTAATTGGATCAACTTTTTCGGAGGTTAAGAAACGCTCACTTGCATTTGGTCTTGATTTAGTTGGAGGCATGAGTGTTACGCTTGAAATTTCCATTTCTGATTTAATTAAAAATAATGCTAAGAATCCAAGAGATTTAAAGTTTATTAAACCTTTTGAGGCAGCACAAGCAATCTACAAAAAAAATGGTGGAGATTTCTTGAGTCTTTTTATCGCTCAAAATAAGATTATCAACAAAGGATTAAAGTTAAATTATTTATTGAAAGGCGCTCAACTTGGAATTCGATCTACAGATTCTGAAGTTGAAGCATATTTTAGAACTCAAATTGCTTCTTCAATGGATGGTGTTGAGATTATTATGAATCGTCGAATTAACCAGTTCGGTGTAGCACAACCAAACATCCAAAAAGATCCTGCTAAGAATAGATTATATATCGAGTTACCAGGAGTTCAAGATGAATATACTGTCGCAAAAAAGTTACAATCAACTGCAAATCTAGAGTTCTTTGAAACGTATATGCCTGAACAGATTCAAATTCAATGGACAACAGCCAATAACCTTTCTAAGGAAAAAGAGCAAAAAGACTTATCGTTGATTAATGACTCTTCTGAGGTATCTGATAGTACTAAAAATGCCGATACTCTAAAAAAGAAGTCTTCGTCTTTGAGTTTAACTGGAACAAATGAGAAGAAAGGTTTAACTGATTTAGTAACATCCGTTGGAGGATTTGCGATGGGTTATGTAGATGTTCAAAATAAAGGAACTGTAGAAACAATGTTACGTCGGCGTGATATTGCTTCTGTTTTTCCTGAAGATGTAAAGTTTATGTGGTCAGCAGAACCAGATAAAATTGACGATAAATCTAAGAAAACAGCTTATTTCTTATATGCTTGTAAAATTCCTGAGTCTGGTAAAGCACCCGTAAATGGAGAGCACATTGCTAAAGCTGGAACAGGATACGATCAAAGAGATGGAAAAATTACAGTAGACTTAGAAATGACACCTGAGGGTGCTGATGAATGGGGTAGAATGACCTCAGACAATAAGGATAGAATTATAGCAATAACAATGGATAGTGTTGTTTATAGCGCTCCTCGAGTTATAAATGCTATTACAACTGGTAATACTCAAATTTCTGGAAGCTTTTCCTTTCAAGAGGCGGAAGATCTTGCTGGCTTGTTAAATGGAGGTGCACTTCCTGCTCCTTGTATTATTAAAGAACAGACAAAAGTTGGACCTACAATTGGTGCAGAAAACACCCGAGCAGGTTTAATTTCATTCGCAGTTGCTTTGATTTTTGTATTTATATACATGTATCTTTATTATGGAAAAGCTGGTATTGTAGCAGATATTTCTTTATTTGCAAACATCATTTTTATTTTCGGAACGCTTGCTTCATTTGGAGCAGTTTTAACACTTGCGGGTATTGCAGGTATTGTTTTGACGATTGGTATGGCCGTCGATGCGAATGTCTTGGTGTATGAAAGAATTCGAGAAGAACAGGCAAAAGGAAAAGACATTGCTGCAGCGATTGAAGTAGGTTATGAAAAGGCCCTTTCTTCGATTATTGATGCCAATGTCACGACACTCTTAACAGCCATCGTTTTGAAAATATTTGGTTCTGGACCAATTGAGTCCTTTGCTACAACATTGATTATTGGAATTTTCTCTTCAGTATTTGCTGCCTTGGTAATTTCAAGATTAATATTTACTTGGATGTTAAATAAAGGATACGGTATTTCCTTTGGAACTAAGCTTACGCAAAATGCATTTAAAAACATCAATATTAACTTTATTTCGAAACGGAATATTTATTATGTGGTTTCAGGATTATTAGTTGCAGGTTCTATTTTTGCTGTTTTAACTATTGGATTGAAGCCTTCTGTAGAATTTTCTGGAGGTAGAACATTTGGTGTTAAATT
>JBILAB010000223.1:0-3000 GCA_044354455.1 Crocinitomicaceae bacterium
AAAAGAAGATGTTGAAAAACTACCGAAATGCTGTCAGCCAAATGGTATGAAGGGCTAAAAAAAGCATAAGGGTTTATACAGTAAAAGCCCCTTCTAGATGTTCAATATTTGTACGGTAAGAATTGTGAACAATGGAAACAATATCAAAGCGAACATCTTTGTCTATCTGGTTTGATTGAACATAATGATCTGCAACTTTTATGATTTGCCCTTGCTTTCCTCGAGTTACAGCCTTCCAAGGTTCACCAATTTCGGCAGTATTTCGTGTTTTAACTTCAACAATAATTAATAAATTATTTTTTTCCATTACAATATCTACTTCATATCTTTTGAATCGGATATTTTTATCTAAAAAAACATATCCTTTTTTCAAAAGGTAATTTTTTGCTTTTTCTTCACCCCAAGGACCTAATTCTTCTTTCTTCATCATTCAATTTACTTGAAGATACAAAAAAGAATTAAATTTTTCCACTAAAACTTTATGAATACTATCTTTACCAATAAATTTCTTGAATGCAGAAAATCCTCATTAAAAATATAAAAGGCTTAGTGCAAGCGGGCGAAGAGATACCTCTTATCCGCAAAGGAAAAGATATGCAAGAATTACCAATTATTAAAAATGCTTTTCTCTACCTTGAAGACAACGAAGTTATTGCTTACGGGAAAATGGATGATTGGAAAGAAATCGGAAGCTCAAGCGATATTGAAATAATTGATGCAGAAGGCTGCTTTGTTTTACCTGCATTTTGTGATTCACATACGCATACTGTTTTTGCAAAAACAAGAGAGGAAGAATTTGTTGACCGAATTCATGGAATGAGCTACGAAGAAATCGCGCTAAAAGGTGGTGGAATTTTAAATTCTGCAGCAAAATTAGCAGATATGTCAGAAGATGAACTTTTTAATTCAGCGCAAGAAAGAATTAAAAAAATGATTGCTTGCGGAACTGGGGCCATCGAAATTAAATCAGGTTATGGTTTAAGTGTAGCATCGGAACTTAAAATGCTTCGTGTTATAAAAAAACTAAAAGCAACTAATAAAATTGAAATTAAAGCAACTTTCTTAGGTGCACATGCATTCCCGCTTGCATATAAAGAAAATCATCGGGGCTACATTGACTTAATTATTAATGAACTACTTCCACTAATTGCAAAAGAAGAATTAGCAGAATATATCGATGTTTTTTGTGAGAAAAATTACTTCTCAGTTGACGAAATGGCTGAAATAATTAGTGCTGGGAAAGAATATGGTTTAATTCCAAAAGTGCATGTAAATCAATTTACAATACTTGGCGGAGTTAAAAAAGCTATCGATCTAGGGGCTTTGAGCGTAGATCATTTAGAGGAAATTGATGAAGAAGATATTTTGGCGCTTCAAGATAGTAATTGCATGCCTACTTTACTTCCTGGCTGTTCGCACTTTCTCGGTCTTCCTTTTGGTGACGCGCGAAAAGTAATTGCAGCAGATTTACCCCTCGCTCTAGCAAGTGATTTTAATCCAGGATCAGCTCCAAATTATAATTTATTTACGATCTGGTCTTTGGCATGTATAAAAATGAAAATGACACCAGAGGAAGCCTTAAATGCCTTAACAATAAATTCCGCTTACGCTATGGGTTTGCAAGGAACTCACGGAAAAATATGCCTTGGCAGTAAAGCGCCCATAATTCTTACAAAAGCAATTCCATCATTAGCTTTTTTACCCTATTCTTTTGGTGAAGGGAATGTGTCTCGTGTTTTTATTTGATTGGTATATTTTACTATCTTTGAATGTATATGAAATTCCTTATTTTTATTCTTTTTACTGCGTTTATTTCACCTGCATATTCTCAAGTTGTAGATGTTAATAAACAGCTTTTATGGGAGATTTCTGGAAATGGGTTAAAAGAAAAATCTTATTTATTTGGAACATTGCACTCCAATGACAAGCGAATTTTTGATCTATCAGACTCGGTCTATTATGCCTTAGATAAAGCTAATCTTATTATTCTGGAAGCAGATATATTTGAATTATTTAAAGATATAGATTCAAGAGAAGATTTGCCAAATACACTTTATGATAAGGATGGAAAAGCCTACACAGCATCAGAAATTGCCTCAAGAACAACCTATGGCGATGAAAATGGTATGCCCCAATTTATTGATGCATTATTAGAAGAGTATTGTCACAATGCAAACAAGAAATTTTTTGCGCTTGAAGATGTGAAGGATCAACTTAATTTGGGTGCGAAATTAAATTTTACGAAACGTATTTTTATTAATGATGCGTTTAATGATTTCTCTAATCAAAAACTAATAGAACTCTATCTTAAGGGAGATATTACGGCAATAGAGCGATTTATCAGGGCAAATTTATCAGCAGATAAGGAACAATTTGCTGCATTAATAACTGATAGAAATAATAAAATGGCACATAAATTAGATTCCATTTTGAAGAAAAAAGAATCCTTTTTCTGTGCAATTGGGGCCGGCCATTTAGCGGGAAGTGAAGGTGTAATTAATCTTTTGCGAACAAGAGGATTCCGATTAAGGCCAATGTTGTGGACTAGAAGCGAAAATAAAACACTTACCAAAAAAAAATTCAACTCCTTCCGTTCTTATCCATTTAATGATTTAGCAAGTGGCTTAAATGCAAATTTTCATGGTAAACCCTTTTCTGAAAAAAATTCAGACGGGAGCTTGAGTTTAATTTACCGAGAATACGGCCAAGGAAATTCTTATAGTATTGATATTGTACCAAATGATTCCACTCTGTCTTTTGAGCAAATTGCAACAATTTATATAGCAAGTCCCCCCGATATAAATTTCAATAAAAAAATATTGGATGATGGCACGCTATTATTTGAGGGGCTTTCAGACACCTATCCAGAGGGTTTAAATTGGGTTCGTATTATTTTTAGTGAAAAGCATTTTGCTGTACTTAAAACATATGGAGGAAATAAATTTATGCACTCAGATAGACCAAAAAAATTCTTTGATAACGTTTGGTTTGAATAATTCA
>JBILAB010000052.1:0-10834 GCA_044354455.1 Crocinitomicaceae bacterium
CTTAAAAACAAAGGTTTTATTAATTTGATGTTTAAATCATCTTCAAGATTTTTATAATATGCTATTGCCTCTTTTAAAAAATCGTCAACACGCCATGATTTATTCATACGACGAAAAACTATTGGATTGATTATTCCAGCGGCAATTGCTGTTGAATTATTTTGACCCGAATCGATAAGGGTAACTTGCTGCTGTTTTTCAAGAAGCCGTTGAGCCAAAGCTGTACCAGCTAGACCAGCACCTACTATTAAAATTGATAGCTTTTCCAAGGATTATTTTGCGATTGCTAAACTAATAATACTTATCTTAAGTTCAGGATTATTTGCTAATAATTCTCTTGCGAGCGCTTCTATTGTTGCACCAGTTGTGACCACATCATCCACAATAGCAAGGTGTTGAAATGGAATAACTGCTTTTGTTCCACCAAAAATTGCTGCGACATTTTCCCAACGCTGAAATCGGTCTTTTTTTGTTTGACTTTCAGTATGCTTTATTTTTTTAATACTTTTTTGAACGATAGGAATAGCTAAGGCCTTAGAAATACCAGCTGCAATTTTTTCACTTTGATTATATCCACGTAAAAATTCTTTTTTAGGGTGTAATGGGACTGGAATTAGAGCTTGAACATCACACATTAAATTATTCTCTTTTAATTTTTTACCAATGATTTGCCCCATAAAAATCCCCAAATTAGCTTTATTTTGATACTTTAAAGCGTGAAGTATTTTTTGTGATGGCTTTTCTTGTTCAAAATATAACAAAGCATAAGTCTTCTGAATAGGAACCCTTCCCCAAAAAATTTTATCTAATGGACTTGGTTCATTCGCAGCTTCAAAATAAGTAAATGTCAACTGAGCGAAACAAAAATGACATAAATGTTTTTCCGATCTGCTTAATTCGCAAGAACAGGATAAGCACAAATTTGGGAAGATAAGATGAGAAAAACCTCCAAAAAATAATTTGGTGTTTTCTTTAAATTTTCTGAAGGGTTTATCCATCCTACATTTTTCGTATTTAAACATTGGCATGTTTAAAACCTTTGTCTAAAATACAAAATTTCTTTTTAAAATCGCTGTAATTTTAGATTCTGATTTATTTAACATTTTTTCTTTACTAAAAGCTTTTTTTTGAAAGAAAATTTATTAAAAATAAATAAAGAGGGATGTGAATATCTTTATTCAAGTGTTAATAATTGCTGAAGATATTGCTACTGAACGGATTTAAAGGAAGAGTGTTGAAAACATTAAAAATTTGTTAATTTCTTTAATTTTTTTGACCAATATTTTTAACAAAATTTGTATGCTTCTTGTGGTTTAAGTGAAATCCTTAAAAATTTCATTCTACAGCCAATAAAAGAGGAAACAAAAACAAGTGCTGGGGTGTTAAAATCTAAAATCAGGAATCTGATTTTTATATTTTTATCATTTTAAAAACCTAAAATAAAAATAAAATAATGTCTTCAAAACACGAACCAATTTTAGAGTCTAACAACAGTCGCTTTGTATTATTTCCAATCCAACACGATGATATTTGGAGTTTTTATAAGAAAGCAGAAGCTAGTTTTTGGACTGCAGAAGAAATAGATCTTGGTGCAGATATAACAGATTGGGAGAACAAACTCACAAATGATGAGCGGCATTTTGTGAAACATGTTTTAGCTTTTTTTGCAGCATCTGATGGTATCGTAAATGAAAATTTAGCTGAGCATTTTTTATCTGAAGTACAGTATACAGAAGCTAAATTTTTCTACGGCTTTCAAATTACAATTGAAAATATTCATTCTGAAACCTACTCACTTTTGATAGATACCTATATCAAAGATACCGCAGAAAAAAAACACCTTTTTAATGCGATTGATACAATGGATTGCGTCAAGAAAAAAGCAGATTGGGCTTTGCGTTGGATTGATAAAGGCTCTTACGCGGAAAGATTAGTTGCTTTTGCTGCAGTAGAGGGTATTTTCTTTTCGGGGTCTTTTTGTTCAATTTTCTGGCTTAAAAAAAGAGGATTAATGCCTGGACTTTCTTTTTCTAATGAATTGATTTCACGAGATGAAGGATTACATTGTGATTTCGCTTGCCTTTTGTATACTAAGCACCTTGTGAATAAATTGACACAAGAACAAGTTAGGGAAATAATTATGGATGCTGTGACAATTGAAAAAGAATTCGTTACAGATGCAATCCCGGTAAAATTAATAGGCATGAATAGTGACTTAATGAGTCAATACATAGAATTTGTTGCTGATCGCTTGCTTACAGAACTTGGAAATAAAAAAGAATACAATGCAACAAATCCATTTGATTTTATGGAAATGATTTCATTGCAAGGGAAAAGTAATTTTTTCGAAAAAAGAGTTGGGGAATATCAGAAAGCCGGTGTATTAACAGGAAAAGGCAATCTAGAATTCACTATGAATGAAGAATTTTAAGCTAGAAAAAAAATAGAATATGTACGTAGTTAAGAGAGATGAGAAAAAAGAAGCAGTAAAATTCGATAAAATTACTGCTAGAATTATTAAAATGTGTTACGGACTAGATCCGCTTGTCTCACCTGAATCTGTTGCAATGAAAGTCATTGAAGGGATTTACGATGGCGTATCTACTAGCGACTTAGATAACTTAGCAGCAGAAGTTGCCGCTGCAAAAACAATAGATCATCCAGATTACGCTTTATTGGCATCCCGAATTGCTGTTTCAAATCTTCACAAAGAAACAAAAAAGACTTTTTCAGAAGTGATGAGCGATTTGTATTATTATATTGATCCGAAAACAAACCAGAAAGCATCTTTGTTGGCTGATGATGTTTTTAATGTAATTCAAGAGCATAAAGAAACACTGGATTCAAGTATAATTTACGATAGAGATTTTAGATACGATTATTTTGGATTTAAAACATTAACGCGTTCTTATTTAATGAAATTAAATGGGAAAATTGCTGAGCGACCACAACAAATGTTGATGCGCGTTGCGCTGGGAATTCATAAGAGCGATATCGCAGGAGCAATAAAAACCTATCACCTAATGTCTGAGGGCTGGTTCACACATGCCACACCTACCTTGTTTAATTCTGGAACTCCAAAGCCACAAATGTCTTCTTGCTTCTTATTAACCATGAAAGAAGATAGTATTGAAGGAATATACGAAACACTTAAAGCTTGCGCTCAAATTTCTCAATCGGCAGGTGGAATAGGCCTTTCAATTCACAATATTCGTGCGACAGGTTCTTATATTAAAGGTACAAATGGAACTTCAAATGGAATCGTTCCAATGCTTCGCGTTTTTAATGATACAGCGCGCTACGTTGATCAAGGTGGTGGAAAAAGAAAAGGTTCCTTTGCAATGTATATTGAACCATGGCACGCAGATGTATTTGATTTCCTAGACCTAAAGAAAAATCATGGAAAAGAAGAGCAACGCGCTCGTGACTTATTTTTTGCTCTTTGGATTCCAGATTTATTTATGCAGCGCGTAAAAGAAAATGGTGAATGGACCTTGATGTGTCCGCATGAATGCCCTGGACTTTCTGATGTTCACAGTGCAGAATTCGTTGCTTTATATACAAAATACGAGCAAGAAGGAAAAGGAAGAAAAACTATCAAAGCACAAGACTTATGGTTTAAAATTTTAGAGTCACAAATTGAAACTGGAACACCTTATATGCTCTATAAAGATGCAGCAAATTCAAAATCAAATCAGCAAAATTTAGGAACAATCAAATCCTCAAATTTGTGTACTGAAATTATTGAATATACTGCTCCAGACGAAATCGCGGTTTGTAATTTAGCATCCTTGGCGCTTCCTAAGTATGTAACAGAAGAGAAAACCTTTGATCATGATAAATTATTTGAGGTAACCTATCAGGCGACTTTGAATCTAAACAAAATCATTGATGAAAATTTCTATCCTGTTGAAGCGGCTAAAAATTCAAATTTGCGCCATCGACCAATTGGCTTGGGTGTTCAGGGGTTAGCCGACACCTATATTTTAATGGGCTTTCCGTTCGAATCAGATGATGCTAAAAAATTAAATAAAGAGATATTTGAAACAATCTATTATGCATCCATGACAGCATCTAAAGATCTTTCAAAGGAGCTAGGCCCCTACTCAACATACGAAGGGTCGCCAGTTTCAAAAGGCATATTTCAACCAGATATGTGGGGCGTAACTCCTTCCGATCGTTGGGAATGGAGCTTATTAAAAGAAGAAGTTCAGAAATATGGTGTTCGTAATTCACTTTTACTTGCACCGATGCCAACAGCATCTACAGCTCAAATTTTAGGAAATAATGAGTGTTTTGAGCCTTATACTTCAAATATTTACACACGCCGCGTATTATCAGGTGAATTTATTATTGTAAACAAACACTTATTAAAGGACCTTGTAAAAGCTGGTTTATGGAATAAAGATATGCGTCAGAAAATTATGACCGCAAATGGATCGGTTCAAAATATAAAAGAAGTTCCACAAAATCTTAAAGCCCTTTATAAAACTGCCTGGGAAATTTCTCAAAAAGCTATTATAGAACAATCTGCTGATAGAGGAGCATATATTTGCCAAAGTCAATCCTTAAATATTTTCATGGAAAATGCCAATTTTGGGAAATTAACATCAATGCATTTTTACGGCTGGGAAAAAGGACTGAAGACAGGAATGTACTACCTAAGAACAAAGGCGGCAACTGATGCTATTAAATTTACAGTTGAAAAAACCATTGCAGCTGAACCAGCATCTGTAGATGTTGAAACGCAACAAGCAGAAATCGCCTGTTCTTTAGATGATCCTGAAAATTGTGAAATGTGCTCTGGGTAGTATTAAACCCAATAAATTAGAACTTTTATTTCTTCTTCAATTGCTCTTTAATGAAAAGCTCTAAAGCCGCAACCATAGATGGGGCTTTTGGATGTGGAGCATGAACATCTAATCTCAGATCGTGTTTTATTACAGCACTTGCAGTTGTTGGACCAAATGCAGCAATAGCAGTATTGTTTTGCTTAAAGTCAGGGAAATTCTTAAACAAAGACTTAATTCCTCCCGGACTAAAGAACACCAAAATATCATAATATACATCCTCAAGATCAGAAAGATCAGAAGCTACAGTTCGGTAGAGAATTACTTTGCTAAAGGAAATCCCTTGTTCTTCGAGAGTCACTGGAATATTATCTCGTAAAATATCAGTACAAGGAAGTAAGTATTTTTCTGTTTTATGTTTTTTCATAAGTTCAGCAAGCTCTAAAATTGTTTGCCTAGCAAAAAATATTTTTCGTTTGCGGTAACTTACATATTTTTGAAGGTACAAAGCAACAGCTTCAGAAATACAAAAATATTTCATTGAATCAGGAACATCAAAACGAGTTTCTCGGGATATACGAAAAAAATGGTCAACGGCTACTTTTGATGTAAAAATTATAGCTGTTTGATCAGGTAGATTTATTCGTTGAGATCTAAAATCTTTTACATCAACACCCTCAACCTTGATAAAAGGTCGGAAGTCTATTTTTAATTTATACTTACTAGCTAAATCAAAATATGGAGACTTTTCTCCTTCAGGTTTTGGTTGAGAAACCAATATTGTTTTTATTGCCAAAGTAAACGCTAATTAAAGTTATTTAAGCATCTAATTTTTATAACTAAGCCAAATCTTTTATGATAAAATAGTAAAGCAAAAAAGTAGGCATTATTTCTAAAGTGCAAAGGTACAAAATTAAATAATACCATTTAATTCCAAGTTTATAACAAAGGAAAATGCCTTTAACATATCGAAAAACTATAATGATGAAAAGGATAAAGAAATAAAGTAGCATAAAATTTGCTGATAATTGCTGATTTAAAGCCCAAATCAAAGAAATAATTAAGAACAGAAGCCCAAGCATATGCCAAATTTGTTTCGTAAGGTTTCCAATTGCCTCTGAAATTATATTATCCCCGCTTAAAGAAGTTGCCAAGCGAAAACTTATCTGTTGAACCCCTACAAAATAAGCGCTTAACCCAAATGCATAAAACAATGCTCCATTGAAAGAAACAAAATTTGAACATGCTAAAAAAAAACAAATCGTAAGGGAAATAATAAAATTGAGGTTGAGGAGCATAGAAGTCCATAAACTGATTCTAGTTTCGTCATTAAAATTATTCTCAAGCAATTTAAACCGAAAGAAACTTTTTGTTACATTTCTAAATAAATCAGAATTATTAAATTTACTTAGTGCAATTGTTGCAACACAAAAGAGTAAAATTGCCAATATTATTTTTATTGATTCGTTGCCTCTTTCTGTTATTTGTAAACTAACTTCTAGAATATTTGTTGTTAATCTCATAGACTACAAAATTAAATAGAATATGAATGCTACAGCCAAATTAAGAAATACTTACTTTTGTAGCATAAATATCATTAGTAAGAAATAAAATTTAATATGAAAACAGACCTTTATAACCATCCTGACCATTATGCCATGGACGATTTATTATCCGATGAACATAAACTAGTGAGAGATGCTGCAAGAGCATGGGTAAAGAAAGAAGTTTCTCCAATCATTGATGAGCACTATGAAAAAGCAACTTTTCCAATGCATTTATTAAAAGGTCTTGGAGAAATCGGAGCTTTTGGTCCCTATATCCCTGAAGAATATGGAGGGCCTGGATTAGATCAGATTTCCTATGGCTTAATAATGCAAGAATTAGAGAGATGTGATTCTGGCTTACGTTCAACTGCTTCGGTTCAATCTTCTTTAGTAATGTATCCTATTTGGAAATATGGTTCGGAAGAACAAAAACAAAAATATTTAAGAAAGTTAGCAAGCGGAGAGATGATGGGTTGTTTTGGTCTTACAGAACCAGATTTTGGCTCTAATCCGGGGGGAATGATTAGCAATTTTAAAGATGCGGGAGATCATGTAATTTTAAATGGGGCTAAAATGTGGATTTCCAATGCGCCATTTGCAGACATCGCTGTTGTTTGGGCAAAAGATGAAACAGGAAGAATCTATGGATTAATCGTTGAACGCGGTATGGAAGGTTTTTCAACACCTGAAATGCATGGAAAATTATCTTTAAGGGCTTCTTCTACTGGGGAATTAATTTTTGATAATGTAAAAGTACCAAAATCAAATATACTACCTGGAAGATCTGGCTTGGGGGCTCCATTAAGTTGTTTGGATTCTGCCAGATTTGGAATTGCTTGGGGCGCGCTAGGAGCTGCTATGGATTGTTATGATCAAGCTTTGCGCTATTCTAAAGAAAGGACACAATTCAATGTTCCAATAGGCGCTTTTCAGTTAATTCAAAAAAAATTAGCGGAAATGATTACAGAAATCACAAAAGCACAACTTTTAACACTTCGTTTGGGGCAATTGCGTAATGAAGGGAAAGCAACAACTGCTCAAATTTCAATGGCAAAAAGAAATAATGTTGAAATCGCATTAAATATTGCGCGTGAAGCGCGCCAAATACATGGCGGAATGGGAATTACTAGCGAATATTCGATGATGCGTCACATGGCAAATTTAGAGTCGGTAGTAACATATGAAGGAACACACGATATACACTTACTAATAACAGGAATGGAAGTAACAGGAATTCCTGCATTCACAAGAGAAATGCCTTAGTAGATATCTTCTTCTACATTTTTATCGCCACGTAAGATTCTAATGCGCTTTATGGATTCCGCACCGTAGAAGCTCCCTTTATAATCTATAGCTAATTTTTTATAGAACTCTAATGCTTTATCTTTATCTAAAAGAATTTGCTCGTAGATATCACCTAATCTAAAAAGGGCGTCGTCCGCAAAAATATCTTTAGGGTGGAATTTAAGAATATCTTCATAAAGCAAGCATGATTCAGTCCACTTTCCCTGCATTTCCATAGCTTTTGCTTTTCTATAAAGAATGTCATCTGCCAATGCATGAAAAGGAAAATTATACTGAATACTGTCAAAAAGTGTGTATGCCTCCAAATATTTGTGTTGTTCAATAAGCAATTCTGCTGAAGAGAACCAAGTCATCGCTGTATAATTACTATCTAACCCGAAATTTTCTGTAATTGAAACTGATAAGTGCATGGCATCATTTGCAATAATTTTAGAGGTTGATTCTTTCAAAATATTTAATTGGCTCTGAGCGAAATCAAATTCACCATCAAAGTAAAAAATTCGGGCATTTTTATACTTTGCTTCATCTCCAATAGCTTCAAACTTAAAATCCTTGTCAATTTGCATATACAAAAGTGAGGCCTCCCAAATATCTCCTTTCAAAACTTCAATATCTGCTAATTGCATTTTCAATTGTGCTCTTTGAATATCTGTCAAACTTTGAATTAAGATAGCATCTTGCAAAATTATTATTGCCTCTGAGGCTCGATCTGCATAAAATGCTAAAATATGTGCTTGTTCATTTAAAATCGCAATTGTAAATTTTGTTTTTCCTAAACGTGTTAACGCAACATTATAATCTGCTAAAGTTGCGTCAATTTCACTTTGATTATATGCTCGATTTGTTGTTAGTTCTATAAATCTTGAATTGAGTAAAAGCTTTTGACTCTCAATATAATATTGATTATCAATTCCTAGTGCAATTACATAGTTAAAGCAATTTCTTGCTATGGCATAGGATTTATTTTCCAAACAAATAGTACCTAAGTCCAAAACCCTTGAGCCATCGCCTTGAATTCTTTTGTCTAAGGCAACAACTTGAGTAAATGCTGCAGAGAAGTTTTTATTTTGAACAAATAGCCAAATAAGCATTTCAGCATAAATAAAATTTGAGTTATCCACTTGTATTTTTTGAAGTAAAATTTCTTTTAATATCAGGTAATCTTTTCCATCACTTTGACTTAAATCAACTCGAGAAGAAATTGCATTTTGAATAGTTTCAGCCATCGTTGGTTGTATCAGCAAGTAATCAATATATTCCTCAAGCATTAAACGATTGTTACCAGTAAGAGAATATAAATCTGCATATTGAAAATTGAAGGGATAATACGATGCAATTTTTTTTCCTTTATCCAATACTTTTTTTGCTATGTCAAATTTCCCTTTTCCTATAAATAACTGATATAAATTAATTATTTCTCCAGGATCATTTGAAAAAGATGAAAGCAGGTCTTCATATACTTTTATTGATTTCTGTGGCTCATCAATGTCTTCATAGAATTGACCTAAAATCACTTGGATTTCCTTGTCATTCTTATTCTGAGAAATGTGCTTTTTTATGGTCTTTTCAGCGGTTTTATAATCTTTGATTTGCATCAAACATTCCAGGTACCGTGTAAAATAAACTTTTGTGCTTTGAGAAGTATATAGTTTTTCATAGTATGAAGTTGCTTTATCAAATTCGCCAGATGTAAAATAGTGCTGCGCCAACTGAATATCTGTTTCTGATTGAGCTGCGCATAAGAAAAAACGAAACAAGAAAGTGAGAATTATAAGGTTTTTCATTGGTATTTCTCTTTAAATTTTTCTTCTAAACGAATTGAATAGTCATTCAGTGCAGGATGTAAACTGTCAAAGGCTGATGTAAATTTTGCCTTACTACTATTGTACTCATTTAGTAAACTTTTAATTTGCTGAATCTTATTTTTCTCAAAGCGAATGTTATCAAAATACTTTTCACGCTGTCCGAAACCATTTATTACATCCGACTTAAGTCTCAACAAACACATTTTTTCTTCCTCTAACGATGTTCTTATTTTTTCATAATCTCCGCCTAAATACTTCAAAGAATTTCGTATTTGTTTATATGCATCCATTTTTTTTGCAAATTGAATATCTATTGTGTCTATGAAATAATATGATTTTATTCTTTTTATTACAGTATAAACTGCAATCTTTTTATCGGAGATATTACTAATTTTATTTTTAATTAATTCATGTTTTAATTTAGCAACTGAATTAGTTAATTCTATAATTCTTTTTACCTGCCTATCTTTTTCAATGTCTGAGCAAGACCAAAAAAAACTTATAATGAATAGTATGAAAAAGAAACGCATTGTATAATAATTATAGGGTTAATTAATCGGATAACTTGAGCAACAAATAAAGGTAATAATTAAAGCAAGTGACCAACCGCTGTAAACTTCTAAAGGTGTGTGTCTTTGTAGAAAAAGACGAGAAGAAAGACAAAGGCCTGTTGCAATAATTGCAAGGGCAATAAATAAGATGGGAAATCCACTATTTTCAAGCATAAAAATTGCAAGATACCCAACTAAAATACCGGCTCCTCCTGCATGTAACGATATTTTTACCCAACGATTAATTATCATAAAAAGCAAAGTTACAATTGCGCCCGACAAAGGGAGAGCATAAAAATATTTTGGGAGAATATTATTTGGGGCCTTAAAAATAAATAAGGTAAAAAGAACCATGCAATAAGCAAACATAATTAAGAGGGGAAAATTGCGTTCTTTAGAATCTTCAATGTCTATTGTAGATATTATTTTTCGTTTGTGTAACAGATAGAATGATATTCCTGGTGCAAGTGCACTAAAAAGAAAAAAAATTATTAATAGTTGACCTTTTAGGTCTAATGGTATTTGATACATTCCTTTACCTGAAAGTGATAATTCTTCGCTAGGAATATATAAACTAAGATACAAACCGTAAAAAGGCATTAGTAAAGGCAAAAAAAGCCATGAAAAGATATGAGCTAGTGTTTTTTTCATTACATTTCTTTTCTCATACGTGCAACAGGAAAATTTAATTGTTCGCGGTATTTTGCAACTGTTCGCCGGGCAATATTGTAGCCTTTTTCATTTAATAAGTCCATTAATTTTTCATCTGTCAATGGTATTTTCTTACTTTCAGAATTAATTGCTTCTGATAAAATCTTTTTTACTTCTCTTGTAGA
>JBILAB010000224.1:0-2985 GCA_044354455.1 Crocinitomicaceae bacterium
CAGAGTTTCAGGAGAAGGCAAAACCATTGTTTTCTTACATGGATTTTTAGAATCTCTTACAATGTGGGATTATTTACCACTTGAGCAACTTGGTTCTAGAAATATTTTTATTGATTTACCCGGACACGGAAAATCACCATTAACAGATAATTCAGAACATGCAAGCCTAGAATTTATGGCAGATGAGGTGATCGCAGTTCTAGCGCATCTCGAAGTTACTGAATTTTCCCTTGTTGGCCATTCTATGGGTGCTTATGTTGGACTTATTTTAAAACAAAAACTTGAATCCTGTAACTTGGTAGTTTTACTCAACTCTAACTTTTGGTGCGACAATGAGCAGAAGAAAATAGATCGCCTGAGAGTCGTAAAAATTGTTTTAAAAGCAAAAAATATATTCATAAATGAAGCGATACCCAATTTATTTTGGAATCCAGAATTACACAAAGACGAAATAAAAAAATTGAAAGATGAAGCACTTAAAATGTCTTCTGAAGCAATCGCTTACGCGACCTTAGCAATGCGAGAACGCAAAGATTTTTCGAAAGAAATTCTCGAGAATCCGTTAGAATATATGCTAATTCATGGTACGCATGATAAATTAGTTTCAATCTCAGATTTAGAAAGCAGAATTAATTCTAGAAAGCAGCTACATATAATAATAAATACAGGTCATATGTCGCACATTGAAAATAGTGATGAGATTATGCAGGTTTTATCTAAAATATTTTTTTAGTTTGGGTTTAACCTTCGATCCAATTCATCTAATGCTTGATAAATAATTAGGGATTTATCGTAAATTTGCCATCTTACAAGGAAAATTCGCATGAACGATAAATATAATGAGTACAAAGGCTTAAACCTTCCAAATGTTGCAAAAGAAATTTTAGAGAAATGGCAAAATGAGTCCATTTTTGAAAAATCGATTGCGCTGCGTGAAGGAAATCCTTCTTTTGTATTTTTTGAAGGACCTCCGTCTGCAAACGGTTTGCCGGGTATTCATCATGCTATGTCCCGATCTATTAAAGATATATTTTGTCGCTATAAAACACTAAAAGGATTTCAAGTTAAAAGAAAAGCTGGTTGGGATACTCACGGTCTTCCAGTGGAATTAGGTGTTGAGAAGGAACTGGGAATTACAAAAGAAGATATTGGGACAAAAATTTCTGTTGATGAATATAACAATGCCTGCAAAAAGGCAGTAATGCGCTACACTGATATTTGGAATGACTTAACAGAGAAAATGGGATATTGGGTAGATATGGAGAATCCGTATGTCACTTTTGAGCCAAAATACATGGAATCTGTTTGGTGGTTATTAGCGCAATTGTATAACAAAGGATTAATTTACAAAGGATATACAATTCAACCGTATTCTCCAAAAGCAGGAACAGGACTTTCATCGCACGAGTTAAACCAACCAGGTTGCTATAAAGATGTAAAAGATACGACGGTTGTTGCACAATTTAAACTTCTTTCAGGTCAAAACCTTCCTTCAGAATTTGCTTTTGCAGCAGCAAAAAGTGCTTGTTTTTTCCTTGCTTGGACTACAACTCCATGGACTTTACCCTCAAATACTGCTTTGGCTGTTGGTCCGTCAATTCAATATGTATTAGTCGCCACATTTAATCAATATACATTTGAAGCCATTCATGTTATTTTAGCTGAAAAATTAGTTTCTTATCAATTTAGCAAAGGCTTTCACGCTGTAGATGCTATTTCAGAATTAGCAAGTTACAAACCAGCTGATAAATCAATACCATTTTATGTTATAGGAACTTGTCAGGGGAAAGAGTTAGTAGGATTAAAATACGAGCAGTTACTGCCTTATTGTCTTCCGGCTGAAAATCCTGAACGTGCTTTCTGTGTTATTTCTGGAGATTTTGTAACTACAGAAGATGGAACAGGAATTGTTCATACAGCGCCAACATTTGGAGCTGACGATGCAAAAGTTGCGGCAGAAGCTGGTGTTCCAGCACTTCTTATTCAAGATGAAAAAGGAAATCTTGTACCGCTTGTAGATTTACAAGGGCGCTTTCGACCAGAAGTTACAGACTTCGCTGGAATGTATGTGAAGAATGAGTACTACGATGATGGAACAGCTCCAGAACGCTCAGCAGATGTTCAAATTGCCATCAAACTTAAAGAAGAAAATCGTGCTTTTAAAGTCGAAAAATACGAGCACAACTATCCTCATTGTTGGAGAACAGATAAGCCCGTTTTGTATTATCCAATGGATTCATGGTTTATTCGTGTTACGGATAAAAAAGACAGAATGGTTGCTTTAAACAACACAATTAATTGGAAACCTGAAGCAACAGGAACTGGCAGATTTGGAAAATGGTTAGAAAATGCAAACGATTGGAATTTGTCGCGCTCGCGCTATTGGGGGATTCCAATTCCAATATGGTCAACAGAAGAGGGAGATGAACGAATTTGCTTTGGCTCTGTTGAAGAATTAAAAACTGCCTGCGAAAAATCAGTAAAAGCTGGATTTATATCGAGCAATCCCTTTGAGAATTTTGAGCTTGGAAACATGTCGAAAGAAAATTATGCTAAAATTGATTTACACAAACACTTAGTTGATCAGATTATTTTAGTTTCTCCAAGTGGCAAGCCAATGAAAAGAGAAGCAGATTTAATTGATGTTTGGTTTGATTCAGGCGCGATGCCTTATGCACAATGGCATTACCCTTTTGAAAATAAAGATTTAATTGATAATGGAACTGCTTTTCCTGCAGATTTTATTGCAGAAGGAGTGGACCAAACTAGAGGATGGTTTTATACATTACATGCTATTTCAACAATGGTTTTTGATTCTGTAGCGTATAAAAATGTAGTTTCTAATGGACTTGTTTTAGATAAAAACGGACAGAAAATGTCAAAAAGATTAGGGAATGCAGCTGATCCTTTTACAACACTTGAAAAATATGGCCCCGATGCAACGCGTTGGTATATGATAACGAATGCGCAACCTTGGGACAACCT
>JBILAB010000053.1:0-10776 GCA_044354455.1 Crocinitomicaceae bacterium
ATAAGTACCGCCTGGTGTTCCTATTAGCGTTACAGCCTGAGGTGTTGATGTAGTACAATAACTAGTATTAGGATATGAAATGCTAGCTGTTCCAGGAATAGTTACGTTAACAACTTGTGTTGGCGATTCAAAAGAGCAGTTCGTTGTGTTATTGGTAACAATACAATAGTAATTTCCTGTTGTATTTGCTGCATAAGTGCTACTGCTTAGGAAAACAGGGGTTGTCATATCAGGTAGTTTGTACCAATTAGTTGTAGTACCTGAAGGAGGTGTTGGAGTTACGCTTAGGTTTACAGAATTACCTTGACAAATAGTATGAGGGCCAGTAGGGCTAATATTGGCAGTTGGATTTTGGTTTATTATAAGATTATAAGATACTGGTAGGCTTGTGCATCCACCAGATGTTACAGTTAAAATTATATTACAAGATGATGATACAGAAATACTCTGTGTTGAGGAAGAACCAATACATGTAGACCAAGTATTACCAGCTGATGATGAAGAAGTTAAGGTTACTAATCCTCCACTATTAAGACAAACTGGGTTGTTTAATGGGCTAGCTGTAATAACAGCTACTGGAGGGTTTATAGAGGTAACAGTTACTGAATTTGAGAAAATAGAGCAACCGGTAATAATATCTGTAACTCTTACTTTGTATGTCCCAGCAGATGCAATACCACTATAAGTGTTAGATGCTGGACCAGTTGGAATATCATTAAGAATCCATTGATAAGTGCAAGCAGCGTTGAAGGCAACTGATAGTGTAGTTGACGAACCAATGCAAAATGAAGTCACACCAGCAATAGTTGGAGCCGTTGGAAGTGGATTTATTGTTACCTGATGATTTTGCGAACTTGTGCAAGTAAGATTTGGAGACGTAGGATAAGTTAATCTGTGAGTAGCAGTATAATTACCAGTGGTGCTATATGTTGCGCTATTGGTTGTGCTGCTGTTACCACCAGACCACAGATACGATGCGCTTGGGGAACCAGGATATGAGGTTGAAATTAAATTTGTCTCAAGTGTTACACTATTCGGAGAGCATATTACACTGGGGCTTGCATTCGTAAAGGTTGGAATTGTAGGTTTATCATAGCCCGTGACAATTACGTCATTTGAGAAAACATTACAACCTGAACTTGCTACTTTAACATCTACTTTGTATGTTCCAGATGTTGAAATTGAATTATAAATATTAGATATCGCACCAGATATTGGTGTATTTCCCAGATACCACTGATAAATATAACCAGAGGTTGCAGGAACTGAAAGAGATGAAAAGTCACCTAGGCAAAATGAATTAGGTCCAGTAGGTGTATAAGTTGGAGGTACTGGATTGACTGTTACAGGAATTTGATTTGATGTTGTGGAGCAACCAGTAGTAGGATTTGTTACTACACAGGTATAGGTTCCTGCTGTAGTAGCGTTGTAATAAATTTGTCCAGTAGAAATTGTTCCATTTGCCCCCGTAATTAGCCCTGGATTAAACCATTGAAATGTATTACCAATAGCAGACGTTACTTCAATTGGTACATTTTGACCAGCACAAATAGTTGTACTTCCAAAAGCAAAAACGCTTACAATCGGGCTTTGATTTATTATTACAGTTGTTGTACATGTAACTGATGCGCAACCTGCTGCTGGTGGTGTTGTATAGGTTACAGTATAGGTACCTGCAGTACTCGTGCTTGGAGTGATTGCTCCTGTAGTTGTACTAAAAAAGGTCAATCCTCCATTACTGCTAGAGTAAGTACCACCTAAGTAGATTCCAGTTCCGGTTAATGTAGCTGCTTGTGGTGCTGTGATTGAGCTACAAAAAGGATTTCCGGTATAACTAATAAATGCTGTAGGAATAGCTGTTATAGTTACTTCTGCTGTTGTTGTGACAATTGGGCATCCACTTCCTGCTGGGGCTATTGTGTATGTTACAGTGTAGGTGCCTGCTGTACATGTACTTAGAGTGATTGCTCCTGTACTTGCATTGAGAGTCAAGCCTGTGGTTGAGGAGTATGTGCCATCTGGTGTACCTGTTTGGGTTACAGCTTGCAATGTTGTAAGGGTTTTACAAAATGGTGAGCCAGGGTAATTTATTGAAGCTGTTGGAAGTGCATTAATCGTAACAGATGTAGTTTTAGTTACAGCTGAGCAGCCACCTGATGCTGGAATCGTATAGCTAACAATATAAGTACCCGTTGCACTTGAGCTAGGGATTATTTGACCTGAAATGAGGTTTGGGGTTAAACCTGCAGTTGAAGTGTAAGTACCGCCACTAGTTATACCTGATATTGGAGTTATAGTTGGTGAAACAGGTAACGAAGCATTAGAACAAAAAGGATTACCTACATAAGCAATAGTAAAATCTGGTGCTGTAGTAATCGTTACAGTTGCAGTAGTTGTAACTGCTGCACAACCATTAGCTGCTGCAATTGTATATGTTACAGTGTATGTTCCAGCTTGACTTGCACTTGGTAGAATTTCGCCATTGCTTGTATTCAAGAACAAGTTTATTGAGCTTGAACTGTATGTGCCTCCTGACTGACCTATTTGGGTTACAGGTTGCCATGTTGTAACAGTTTTACAAAATGGTGTGCCAGCATAACTTATTGAAGCTGTTGGAAGTGCATTAATCGTAACATCTATAGTTTTAGTTACAGCTGCGCATCCACCTGACGCTGGAATCGTGTAGCTTATAGTATAAATTCCTGCTGGTGTAGCTAAGGTAGGGGATATTTGCCCGTTTGTTGAATTTATTACTAAACCTGTTGTTGGGTTTATAGTGTATGTACCGCCACTAGTTAAACCTGATATTGGAGTTATAGTTGGTGAAATAGGTAAGGCGTTGGAACAAAAAGGATTACCTGCATAAGCAATAGTAAAATTGGGCACTGCAGTAACCGTAATTGTTCCTGTAGTGGTAGCTGGAGGACAGCCTCCAGTTGTAGTTACAGTATATGTAAATGTACCACTTACTGTTGGAGTGCCACTAATGGTTAATAAATTTCCTGACCATGAGGGAGTAACTCCTGCAGGTAAACCTGTTACCGTTGCTCCAGTTGCACCTGTTGTTGCTAATGTAATCGGTGAAATCGCATTATTGATACAAACAGTTTGGCTGGTACCTGCTGCTATTGTATTTAATGGAGTTACAATTATTGTTCCAGAAGTGGTAGCTGGAGGACAGCCTCCAGTTGTAGTTACAGTATATGCAAATGTACCACTTGCTGTTGGTGTACCCCAAATGATAAGTATGTTATTTGACCATACGAAGTTAAGTCCTGCGGGTAAACCTGTTACAGTTGCTCCCGTTGCTCCTGTGGTTGCTAATTCAATCTGTAAAATCGCACTATTCAGACATGTCGTACGATCAATTCCTGGCGCAATAGTATTATATGGATTTACAGTTATTGTTCCAGTAGTGGTAGCTGGTAGGCAGCCTCCAGTTGTAGTTACAGTATATGGAAATGTACCACTTGTTGTTGGAGTACCACTAATGGTTAGTATGTTATTTAACCATGAGTAACTAACTCCTGCAGGTAAACCTGTTACCGTTGCTCCCGTTGCTCCTGTGGTTGCTAATGAAATCGATAAAATCGCACTATTGATACATGTCGTACGATCAATTCCTGCCGCAATAGTATTTAATGGAGTTACAATTATTGTTCCTGTAGTGGTAGCTGGAGGACAGCCTCCAGTTGTAGTTACAGTATATGTAAATGTACCACTTACTGTTGGAGTGCCACTAATGGTTAATAAATTTCCTGACCATGAGGGAGTAACTCCTGCAGGTAAACCTGTAACCGTTGCTCCAGTTGCACCTGTGGTTGCTAATGTAATCGGTGAAATCGCATTATTGATACAAACAGTTTGGTTGGTACCTGCTGCTATTGTATTTAATGGAGTTACAATTATTGTTCCAGAAGTGGTAGCTGGAGGACAGCCTCCAGTTGTAGTTACAGTATATGCAAATGTACCACTTGCTGTTGGAGTGCCACTAATGGTTAAGATATTTCCTGACCATGAGGGAGTAACTCCTGCAGGTAAACCTGTTACCGTTGCTCCAGTTGCACCTGTTGTTGCTAGTGTGATCGGTGTTATGGCACTATTGATACATGTTGTACGATCAATTCCTGGCGCAATAGTATTATAAGGTTTTATTATTACAATTTCCTCATCAAAAACTGGCAAACATCCAGATGCTGAAAAAGGTATAGTGTATCTCACTGTATATGAACCTGCTGGAAGTGAACTTGGTGTAATCTCTCCTGTAGCAGAATTGAATCCGATGATAGGTGGAGTTACACTGTAAATTCCTCCTGATGTCACTGGAAGTTGTGGTAATTGAGGTGTAGTTATTGATATGCAAAATGGCAAGCCAGAATAGGTAAGCAATTGTTCTGGCGGTTGTGGGTTAATAGTTATTGTAGAATTAAAAGTCACCCCCCCATCAACAGTAACAGAAATAGTAAGTGTACCAATTCCACTACAGTTTATTTGTGGTGAAGCTGAGGTAGAGTTAGTCCCACCAATATAGCTAAAGGCAACTCCGGTAAAAGACCACAGAAAAGTCGAATAGGGTGAAGCTGTGACACAAGTGAATGGTTGATTTTGACATCTATTTTGACCAGATGCAGGAGTAATTTGCGAAAAACTTATAGAAGAAAAAACAAGAATATTGATAAATAATAGTAGGAAATTTCTCATGTGTAATATTGTTAAATTATTGATTTTAGTAGTTTTTATTTTTTACAAGCACAAATGTAGGTCTTTATTTTTTAAAAAAAAAAAAAACTATTTTAATCACTAAATACAAGTTTATCATTTTAAACATTTTAGTAAATTTGTAGAGAGATAATTTTAAAAATGTTAAAGGTAAAAATACTATTAGTAGAAGATGATTTGAATCTTGGCCTTATTATTGCTGATCATTTAAAATCAGATGGCTATACAGTTACTCTTTGTTCAGATGGTTTTGAAGGTATGCAGCGTTTTAACAAAGAAAAATTTCACCTTTGTATTTTTGATGTGATGCTTCCTAAAAAAGATGGTTTCACCTTAGCACGAGATATTCGTAAAATGAATTCAGAAATTCCAATTTTATTTCTTTCAGCAAGAGGTATGACGGAAGATAAAGTGGAGGGGTTTAATGCTGGTGGAGACGATTATTTGAGTAAACCATTTTCAATTGAAGAATTACAACTTCGTATTAAAGCATTGTTAAAACGTATAAACATAAGAGTAGAGCCAGAAGAACAAACTAAATATTCGCTTGGAATTTTTATTTTCGACACTGAAAACCAGACCTTAGTATCCAAAGATGAAGTCAAGTCTTTGACAAAAAAAGAAGTTCAAATACTTAAAATTCTTTACAAGTATAAAAATCAAGTTATTTCTAGGGAAGTTATTTTAAATTCTGTTTGGGGTCAAAATGATTATTTTGTTGGTAGAAGTTTAGATGTTTTTATTACAAAACTCCGAAAATATTTGCGCGATGAGCCAAAAATTCTTATCTCTAATATTCATGGTGTGGGTTTTAAATTTGAGTTGTCAGAATGAGTTGTGTAATTCTTCACCTAGAAACAGCAACCAAAGTTTGCTCTGTTGCCTTATCTGTAGATGGGAATTTAGTCGCAATAAAAGAAAGTGCTTCAGATGCTTATATCCATGGAGAATATTTGACTTTATTTATTGAGGAAGTTCTTCAGGTATCAAATTTAAATATTCAACAACTGTCAGCTGTTTCGATTTCTTCGGGTCCAGGATCCTACACTGGATTGCGTATCGGTGTTTCAACAGCGAAAGGGCTGTGTTTTGGTTTGCAAATCCCCCTTATTGAAATTGAAACCTTAGACGCATTAATGCAGAAAGGCTATAAAATGAATGGGACTGCAAATTTACTTGCTGTTTTAGACGCACGAAGAATGGAGGTGTATAGTTTGATACAATCTTCAAAAGGCAAGATTCTAAAACCAGTAAGTGCAGATATTCTAGTTGAAAATTCTTATTCTGAATTTGAACCCTTAATTTGTTTTGGCGATGGCACTGAAAAACTAAAAGAATTATGGAAAAAAAGAGCAATTACTTTCATGGATGATATTAATTGCTCTGCATGTGATCAAGTAGAATTGGCTTATTCAAAGTTTCAAAAAAAGGATTTTCAAGATTTAAACAATTTCACACCAAAGTACCTGAAAGAATATCAATTTGGGATTTAAAGAAATGTAAGGATTTTCTCCCAAACTTGTTCATTTCCACAGGCGTCAGAAAGTATAATTCGAATTGTTGATTTATTTAGCTTGCTATTTTTTCTGTTAAAAACGAGCATTTGATTTTTTAAATCATACACTATTGGTGCCCATTTACCATCAATAAATAAGTTATAATTTGTTATAGCTGTTTGAGAATCAGAAATTTTCCAGGACATTACTTTTTTTGTAATCATGCTATCTACTTCCTTAAAGTTATTCGTTTTTATTTGAGGTGAAGTAGTATCAATTTGAATACTTATGAGCCCTAAGTTAAGGGCCTCTGCAAATAATTCGTTTTCTAATTTTTTTGTTTTTAATGCATCTTTGTTTACTTTAATGAACTGTTTTTGAATTGAGAAATTATCTTTTGCTTTAAGAAATAGTTTAAGAGGCTTTTGGATCGGAATGTTAGCATGCCCTATTTGCAAAGGTGATGCTATAAATAATTTATTTACAGGCTCATAAAAAGTATTTTTTTCTATTTCAATTCGCGCGTTTTTAGTTTTTAAGGTGTAGGATGAATCAGGCAGAAAAAATGTTTTGGAATCGTAAAAAATTTTACTTTTCGGCGCTTTTGAAAAGTTGTTTTTAACTGTAAAATTTAACTTTACTTTGTTAGCATTTACGTCAGCAACAATTATTTCTAAATTCAATGAATCATTACCATTAATTGTAATTAATCCAAGTTTATTTTCTTTATAAATTTCTAAGGGATTGTGTTGAATTTTAAAAAGTTTCTGAAATTTTGTATTTGATGCTTGGTCTTCCATAAAATCTTTGTGGCTATTAATAAAGCGAGTTTCATCAAATGCAATTCGATCTATTTTTGACATGAAAATAGTATCGCTGTTTACTAAGCAAGTATTCTGAAATACAGCAATTGTTTTGCCAATTTTATTTACAGGATCTGCTGTAGATATTGATAAACATAAATACCCATAAGAAGGCACAAAGTCTGAAGGAATTTCAATTTGTTTAGTTAATTTCCCTGCATTAAGCTCTGAGAGCAAAACATTTATTTTTAAAGCTTTACCTGGTATTTGGTAGCCTTTTTCATCAACAGCATAAATTTTAATAGCTTTAATTATAGGAGCAAAACTATCTACAAGAGAAAAGCCATTTAAAAATGGATTCAGTGCATCTTCAGTTTTAGAATCTCTAAGTTCAAAATGCAAATGAGGACCGCTTGATGTGCCACTATTTCCAGATAAAGCGATTAATTGTCCTTTGCTAATTGGAATATCTTCTGGATTAAGCGTAATATCTAATTCATTTAGCATTAATTTTTCTTGTATTGGCAAAAAAACATCCAAGATTTCTTTTGCGAATTCTGAACAATGTGCATAAACACTCGTCATTCCATTTGGATGATGAAGGTAAAGAACTTTTCCATATCCTTTTGGTGAAAGTTTAATGCGTGATACAAAACCTTCTAAAACTGCATGTATTGGAATGCCCTCAACGCCATTTGTTTGTAAATCAATTCCCATATGGAAATGATTTGAGCGCAAATCACCAAAACCACTAACTAGCTGCATTGGAATTCCAAGAGGAGGGTGAAATAACTTGTCAATAGTCAAATTTTGACAAAACACCTTGGAGTATAGGCAGATCAAAATAAGAAGATGAATTTTCATTTTCAAATATACTAATTTTAAAAAAATACGCGTTAATTGATTGTTATAAATGAGACATTGTTATCTTTGCACAAAGTCGAATAAAATGACTGAACAGATTCAAAAAGTAATAGATCAAATTCTCAGCAAGAGCATTGCTTTACATAAAATTGCCCTTGAAGAACGCGATAAAAATGGTTTTTTAAATCTAGAAATTGAACGATTAAACAAGTTGCTTGGTGATAAAAACGAAGAATGTTTAGCACTTTCAACTGATTTAGAATTAGTTCGTTCAGCATTGTATTCAGCTGAAAATAAAGTTATTGAAAAACCTGTTCAAACTATTGGAAAAAATGAGCAGGAAATAGATGAATTAGTAAAAGAAATTGAATTCTGTATAGAACAGCTTAAGCAATAAAAAAATGGGTGTAGTTTCATTAAAAGTTGTAATTGCCGGTAGAACATATCCTTTAAATGTTTCTGAAGAGGAGCAAGTAAAAGTATTGAAAGCTGCCGAGGATATCAACAAGGCCTTCGACTTATTGCGAACAAATTATGCTGTAAAAGATCCTCAAGATTTGTTGGCCATGTCAGCCCTACAATTGCTCTCCAAGAACCAAAGTAGTGCAAAGACAGAAACCGTTACACTTCCTGCAGATTATACTTCCATAGAAAATGCATTGGCACAACTTGCTAATGACATAGAGGAACTCAATTAACTTTAATAAGCCCATCTTCTTTCAATAACTATTTATTCATTTTAAAAATAAGTAGTATGGAAATCGTATTAATATTGTTGGGTTTAATTGGGGGCGGAGCTGCTACATTTTTTATCCAAAAAACAGCGCTAAAAGCTCAGACAGCTAAAGTTTTAAAGAATGCTGAAGTCGAAGCAGAGAACATCCGCAAGGAACGTGCACTGCAAGCAAAGGAGACTTTCTTGAAGCAGAAGGAAGAACATGATACTTTCATTAAGGACCGAGAAAGAAAACTGCAGTCAAATGAAGACAGGGCTCGTTCTAAAGAAAAAAATATCGACCAAAAATTAGAGGAATTTGAACGAAAAGACCAGGAAATAGAAAAGTTAAAATCTACCTACGAATCTAAATTTGAGATTTTAGAACTTCGTATGCAAGATGCCGATAAAACACAGCAAAAACGTGTTGAGGAACTTTCAAAGATTAGCAATATGTCTGCTGAAGATGCAAAGAAAATGTTAATGGAGGCATTGACAGATGAGGCGCGAACAGGTGCAATGGCAACCATAAAAGAAATTACGGAAGAAGCAAAATTAAATGCTAATCGAGAAGCACGAAAGATTGTAATTCAATCTATTCAGCGTGTGGCAACTGAACAAGCTATTGAAAATTCAGTAACTGTTTTCAACATCGAATCCGATGAGGTAAAAGGTAGAATTATTGGTCGCGAGGGAAGAAATATTCGTGCAATTGAGGCTGCAACAGGAGTTGAAATAATCGTAGACGATACGCCTGAAGCAATTATTTTATCTTGCTTTGATCCTGTTAGAAGAGAAATTGCGCGTTTGGCGCTACACCAATTGGTTTCTGATGGTCGTATTCACCCTGCTAGAATTGAAGAGGTTGTTGCAAAAACCCGTAAACAATTAGATGAGGAAATTGCTGAAACTGGTCGTAGAACTTGTATTGACTTAGAAATTCATGGCTTACACCCAGAATTAATGCGGATGATTGGAAGAATGAAATACCGTTCTTCTTATGGACAAAATCTATTGCAGCACTCGCGTGAAGTCGCAAATTTATGTGCCATCATGGCGGCAGAACTTGGACTCAATGTTAAACTAGCAAAGCGTGCTGGTCTTTTACACGATATTGGAAAAGTGCCTGACGAAGAACCAGAATTACCACATGCTATTCTTGGAATGAAAGTAGCAGAAAAATTTGGTGAAAAGGGCGAAGTTTTAAATGCAATTGGAGCTCACCACGATGAAATTGAAATGACCACACTTATTTCTCCTATTGTTCAAGTGTGTGATGCTATTTCGGGTGCACGACCAGGAGCAAGAAGAGAAGTTGTTGAGGCGTACATTAAGCGAATAAAGGATTTAGAAAGTCTTGCTTTGTCGTATGATGGTGTTACGAGTGCTTATGCAATTCAAGCGGGAAGAGAATTAAGGGTTCTTGTTGAGGCAGAAAAAGTAACAGATCAACGTTCTGAGGAACTTTCTTTTACGATTTCACAGCGAATTCAAACTGAAATGACCTATCCAGGACAGGTTAAAGTAACAGTTATCCGAGAAAAAAGATCGATAAGTATTGCTAAATAGAACAAAGATTTTCTGTGTTTTTATTGCTGTAGAAGGATGAATAAAGTTGTAAAGCCTTTTAAATATAATTCTGCGATACAAGTTAATGCCTCAAAAAGTTACGCCCAACGTGCGCTGATTCTTAGTGCCATCTCTCTTGGAGAATCTCATTTAAAGAACATCGATGATTCAGCTGATGTGCAAGCAGTTCTTGCGTGTATTAAAGAATTGGGCGCTGAAGTAAAGCAAATTGCACCTAAAGAATTTCAAGTAATACCGGCAAAGAGAGAATTGAAAGAGAAACTTATTTTGAATGTCGGCGAATCAGGACTTGCTTTGCACCTAATTGCTTTTATTGCCACACAATTTTGTCAGGATTTTGAAGTAATTGGAACAGGAACTTTGCTAAAGCGCTCCCAAAAGAAGCTTATTGATTTACTAGAATATTGTGGCCTAAATGTTACTCACACTAATTTTCACCTACCACTTAGAATTCATGGTATATTGAATCCCTCAAATGTTGTTTTTGATGCTTCTGAGAGTTCTCAAGAGGTAAGTGGCATGCTTATGACTTTTCCTCTTTTAAATAATCCGTCTTCATTGAAAATTATTTCTCCTGTAAGTCAACCTT
>JBILAB010000225.1:0-2977 GCA_044354455.1 Crocinitomicaceae bacterium
ATCTTCCGCAATACGATATTGATTACGAAAGTAATATTCACTTGCAATTAACGGTTAATGCGAATGGAGAAGTCGTAGCTGCAAAAAGTATAAAATCTAAAACAACCTGCTCAGATCAGCGTATTATTAACCAAGTTATTAATGAAGTAATGCGACAGGTAAAATACAAAAAAGAAAATGGAGCTGGATTAGTTTATACCTTTTATACTGTAAAAATCCTTGCTAAATAAGTACGAAAAAAGCATTGAATGGTTATTTAAGCAATTTCCATCATTTCAAAATTTGGGGGCTGAGGCATATAAACCAGGTTTATCAAATGTAATTTCCCTTCTAAACTCCTTTGATAATCCACAAGATAAATTACAATTTATCCATATTGCTGGCACAAATGGTAAAGGATCTACAGCTTCTTTTACAGCATCTATACTGACAGAATTAGGAGTAAAAGTTGGGCTTTTTACTTCACCACATATTTTTGATTTCCGAGAAAGAATTCGTGTCAATGGAAAAAAAATAGAGGAGGAAGAAGTGATTTCTTTTTGTTCAAAAATTAAAGCATTAAAACTTGATTTTGAACCTTCTTTCTTTGAGATAACTTTTGTGCTTTCTTTAGTGCATTTTCAAGCTAAAAATTGCAGTATTTGTGTTATCGAAACTGGTTTAGGTGGGCGTTTAGATGCAACAAATTGCATACTTCCAAAAATTAGTATTATAACTAATATCGGCATGGATCACATGAAATTTTTAGGGAATACACTAAAAGAAATAGCACTAGAAAAAGCCGGTATTATCAAAGAAAATACAACGGTCTTAATTGGTAAAACACAGCATGAGCTGAAAGAAATATTTACTGATATTGCAAAAGCAAAAAAAGCAAAAATTTTCTTTGCCGATGAAAACAAAAAAAATACAATAGAACTTTATCCAGCCTACCAAATTGAAAATTTACAAACTGCACTCAAAACTTTGGAGCTTCTCTCCTACTCCATCACACAAAAAATAATTCAAAAAAGTATTTGTAATCTTCAAAAAAATACGGGGCTCTTTGCACGAATGACACACATAAATAGAAATCCTACTATTATTTTAGACGTGTCGCACAACGAAGACGGAATAAAAGCAACTCTAAATGCACTTATCATAAACCCAAAAGGGAAATTAGTTGTTTTACTTGGCTCTTCTAATGACAAAGATATCAACCTACACTTGAACTTATTTCCAGAAAATACAACTATCTCTTTATGTGCTTTTACTAATGAACGAAGTCGAAATTTTGAAGAATATCAAATTTTAAAAAACCAAAATCCAAAAATAAAAGAAGTGTTTGCGGATGTCAATTTGGCAATTAGGAAAATAAAGGAAACGCTTTCCAAGGAAGATACTTTGTTAGTCATTGGTAGTTTTTTTCTTATAGCGGATTACGAAGCCGATAACAATCCTTCTTAATATCTAAAATATTATTTATCTTTGTGCTAATGGAAAAACAAGTCATTCTCAATTCCAAGCACTTAGAACTTACATTGAAAAGACTTTCCCACGAATTAATTGAATCCCATAACAATTTTTCAGATACAGTTTTAGTAGGTCTTCAACCAAGAGGAATTCATGTTGTATCTCAGCTAAAAAAACATTTAGAAATAATTTTAGGAAAAGAAATTGTTTGCGGAAATCTCGATATAACCTTTTTCAGGGATGACTTTAGAAGAAGAGAAAAACCACTTATTCCAAGCATCACAAATATTGATTTTAGCCTCGAAAATAAAAAAGTAGTTTTAGTAGACGATGTACTATATACTGGACGAACAATTCGCGCTGGTTTAGATGCATTACTAACTTTTGGACGTCCATCGAAAGTAGAATTACTCGTGTTAATTGACCGCCGTTTTCGCAGAGATTTACCAATACAAGCAGACTATGTTGGAAAAATGGTAGATTCCTTAATTTCAGAACGCGTATCAGTAGAATGGGAAGAAATAGAAGGTGAGGATAAAATAGTATTGTATACAAAAGATTCAAATGAATAATTTAAGTGTAGATCATCTTACCGGAATAAAAGACCTCAGCAAAGAGGACATCGACTTAATCTTCAAAACCGCAGATAGCTTCAAAGAAGTAATTAACCGACCAATTAAAAAAGTTCCATCACTTAGAGATATTACGATTGCCAATATTTTCTTTGAAAATTCAACGAGAACAAAACTTTCCTTTGAATTAGCAGAAAAAAGACTTTCCGCAGACATTCTTAACTTCAGTGCTTCTGGGAGTTCAGTAAAAAAAGGAGAGACACTTATTGATACTGTAAACAATATCCTTTCTATGAAGGTGGACATGGTAGTTATGCGTCATCCGAATCCTGGAGCAGCACTTTTCTTATCGAAAAAAGTGAAGGCCAAAATCATAAATGCTGGAGATGGAACACATGAACATCCTACTCAAGCACTTTTGGATGCTTACTCTATTCGTGAAAAACTTGGTGCCATACAAGGAAAAAAAGTAGTTATCGTGGGAGATATTTTACATTCTCGCGTGGCATTATCAAATATTTATTGCTTACAGAAATTAGGTGCAGAAGTCATGGTTTGCGGTCCAACAACCCTTATTCCAAAAGACATACATTTATTAAATGTCAAAATTTCTCACAATCTAAGAGAAGCATTGGAATGGTGTGATGTTGCAAATATGCTGCGAATTCAATCTGAAAGACAAGAAATCAGTTATTTTCCATCTTTGAGAGAATATTCCATGCAATTTGGATTAAACAAAGAAATTTTAAATAGTCTTTCAAAAGAAATTGTGGTAATGCACCCCGGCCCTATAAATCGCGGTGTTGAAATTACCAGCGATGTTGCGGATTCTAAACAAAGTATAATTTTAAATCAAGTTGAAAATGGTGTTGCAATTCGAATGGCAGTAATTTATTTACTCGCAGCTAAGATTGGTCGTTAATTATTTTTACATTTGACAAAACGATTAAAAT
>JBILAB010000055.1:0-10746 GCA_044354455.1 Crocinitomicaceae bacterium
CAAGTGCAGCCAATGTATCTGCAGTTTCTCCTGATTGTGATATTGCAATAACAACATCTTCTTCACTAATAATTGGGTTGCGATAACGAAATTCGCTAGCATATTCTACTTCTACATTTATTCGAGCTAATTCCTCAATTAAATACTCGCCAACAAGCCCTGCATGCCACGAAGTTCCACAAGCGACAATAACAAGACGTTTTGCTTGTATCATCTTTTGTTCATACTCTTTTAAACCACCTAATGAAACCCAACCTTCGCTTGAATTTAATCTTCCACGGAAACAATCATGAATTGATCTAGGCTGCTCGTGAATTTCCTTCAGCATAAAATGGTCGTAGCCACCTTTTTCTAGGGCTTCCAACTCAAGTTCTAGCTGTTGAATGTAAGGTGTTTTTTCTTGGTCAGAGATGTTGTATATTTTTAATTCTTCACCTAGCTTAATAACCGCTATTTCCTCATCTTCTAAATACACAACTCGTTTTGTGTATTCTACAATTGGAGTGGCATCAGATGCTAAATAAAAATCTCCATTTTCTCCAATTCCTACCACAAGCGGGCTACTCTTTCGAGCTGCAACCATTTGACCAGGAAAGTTTTTTGAAATGGCTACAATTGCATAGGCCCCCACAACGTTTAAAAGTGCTAAACGTAAGGCTTCTCCAAACCACACATTTTCTTTCTTGCTGATGAAATCAACTAAATGAACAAGTACTTCCGTATCTGTTTCGCTTTTAAACACATAGCCTTGTCTTATTAACTCTTGCTTTAAAGCATTGTAGTTTTCAATTATTCCATTATGGATAAGTGCTATTGAACCATCCATAGAAACATGGGGATGAGCATTCGTGTCAGTTGGCGCTCCGTGTGTGGCCCAACGAGTATGACCTATGCCTGAATTCCCATTATGGTCTTGGTGAAGCATAAACTCCTCCAAATTACTAACCTTTCCGGCTTTTTTAAATACGTTTAGTTGATCTTGGTTTATTAAAGCAATACCTGCGCTATCATACCCGCGGTATTCTAAACGCTTTAATCCTTTGAGGATAATAGGAAAAGCTTGTTTTTTTCCAATATATGCTACTATTCCACACATAGTTAGAAGGTTGTATAAGTAACAATTAATTGTGGTTTCTTTTTGTTAGAAGAATTTTTTCCATTGAAAATAATTCTTTCTGCAGAATTAATAAAATAACGAGGAGAGATAACAAGCCCCATATTATCTATACTACCTTTTAATACTGCTTGAATGTAATCGCGCACATCAATGCGAAAGTGTTTTTCGTACTCTTCAAACCCTCCGAATGTTCCTAAACTAGTGTAGTACTGGTCTGTACTTTTTAATTTTGCTGCCACAGATATACTGACACCCGGTACAAAGCGATAACCTGTTTGATATTGAATTGGAAGGGTTAGACTAGCTTTATGAATAATTGTGTTTGCTGGTAGACTTTTAATATGTTTTATTTTTACAACTGCCCTGTGCTTAAATGCTTGAGCATAAAATTCGTTAACTCCTAATGATTGATTTTGCAAAATAGCTGAAATGCTCGTCCCAGAATTATTTATTTCTAAATGCGTAAAATCTGCACAAGATGAATTGATTAAAAAATCAAAGGTCTTATTAATCCCAGCTAATTTAAAGTACATTGTAAGTTTTGAGGCCGCATCATTCAAATTAAAATAGAATGCTGCACCTTGACCACTTGCTTGAGTGGGATTATTTGTTTTGACATAAAACCCTTTAAAAAAAGTCATAAATGCCTCATTTGTTAAAAAGGCAGTTCCGTTATTAGCTTCTAAAACCAGATTTTTAGCAAAATTTGTATCCAGCTGAATTCTTAATTGTGCATCCAAGGAATCTCCTCCAACTATTGAAGTTTGATTTGGCTTTGGTGTAATTGTCCCCATTCCAATTCGAACTAAATTAGATGATTTTACATTTTTAGTTGAGAATGAATAATAATTAGAATCGATAGAAAGGTCTTCATCTAACTCATAAATCTCAAAGGTTTGAGCACTTAAGTCACCATAATATCCAACATACTTTAATGCGAGAACAAATGAATCCATGACAATTTGACTAGGATCACCAAAATCAGGGTTTAAACTTCCCAAACGAAATTGTGTGTAAAAAGAAGCATCAAAATCTCCAAATTTTGGGTCCTTGTAACTTCCTAAAACAGTATTTGGTGGATTTGAAGTAATTATTGAATCTTCTGCAATAGTATATGTTTCTATTTCAAAGGTATCCGTTGTTATTCCATTGAGATAATCATCCGGATTTAATACATCTTTCCCTACAAGTGTATCTTTTTTTTTACATGCAGAAATAAGAAGTGTAGCAAGAATAAAAATAAAGAAAAAGAATTTTTTGTAAGACAACATAAAGCTTTAAGCTAAAACATTTTCAATAACTTTATCAAAAAATAAGGATAATTCTTTTGCTTGATTTTCTTCATTTGAAAATCCTATTTTGTGGCAGTCTGAAGTATCATAAAGTGTTTGTAAATCTTCCTCTAAGTTTTCTACCGCAATAGTTACTCCATCACAATGGTCAGTGATAATTTTAGATACGTTTAAGAAACTTGTATCTTTAAAGTTGTCTGCAAGATCTTTAGGAAACCCTTCAAAAACTAATTTTTCAGAAAATCTTTTGTCCCAAGGAGTGTCAAATTTGTCATTGTAAAAACTGTAAACCACTTTTGTATCCTTGAAATGCGGGTCCTTGTTATATATGTGTTTTATGTAAAGCGCCATTATTCCTGTCATCCAACCGTGGCAGTGAATAATATCGGGTTGCCAACCTAATTTTTTTACTGTTTCTAAAACTCCACGACAGAAAAACATTGATTTTTCATCATTATCAGGATGGCATTTTCCTTTTTCGTCTTGTAAATTCGTTTTCCTTTTGAAGTATTCATCATTATCTATAAAGTACACCTGCATTCTTGCTGCAGAAACCGATGCAACTTTTATAATCAAAGGATGATCATTATCGTCGATGCAAATATTTAAGCCAGAAAGTCTAATAACTTCATGTAATTGATGCCTACGCTCATTAATTGATCCAAAACGAGGTGTAAATACACGTATTTCTTTTCCTGCTTCTTGAATCACTTGAGGTAAGCGTCTTGCTGTGGAAGATATTTCTGTCTTTGGTGAAAAGGGAAATATTTCTTGAGTTATGAATAGAATTTTCTTTTTTTCCATTAGGATATAAATGAATAGAGTGCAAATTTAAGGATTTTAAATGAACTTTCGTGAAAAGCAATAGCTTTGTCTATTATTTAGGACTTTAAAATGCCAAAAAATAGACTATTTACTACTTCAAGGGATTTAAGATCTGCACTAAGTTTATTGCAGGAAAAAGGATTATCCATTGGTTTTGTTCCAACAATGGGGGCCTTGCATGCTGGTCATTTATCTCTTATAGAAAGAGCTTTGTCCGAGAATGATTGGGTGGTAATTAGTATATTTGTCAACCCCACACAATTTAATAACCAGGAGGATTTAGCTCAATATCCAAGAACGCTTGACTCAGATTTATTGTTAATAGGTTCTAGAAATAATTGTATCATATTTCATCCAGAAATAACGGAAGTTTATCCACAAAATCAATTTTTTGTCCCTATAGATTTGAAAGGTATTGATGCTGTAATGGAAGGTAAATTTCGTCCTGGCCACTTCAAGGGTGTAGTTCATGTTGTTCATAATTTTTTTCAAATTATAAAAGCAAATCGTGCTTATTTTGGACAAAAAGATTTTCAACAACTTGCAATAATTCGAAAAATGGTAGCTCATTTTAATTTTTCAACCGAAATTGTTTCGTGCGAAACCTTAAGAGAACCATCAGGTTTAGCAATGAGTAGTCGAAACATGCGCTTGAATTCATCTGATATTGAAGCGGCATTAATTATTTATAAAACATTACTTTTTGTTAAAGAAAATAAATCAAAAATGAATCCTGAATCTTTAAAAACAAGTGCCACAGATTTTTTTAAATCTGGTGATTTACAGCTAGAATATTTAGAGATTGTTGATGAAAAGACACTTACGAAAGCTTTAGATTGGAAAGCGACAAATGTTTGTTGCATTGCAGCATATTGCAATAAAGTGCGTTTGATTGACAATATAGTTCTCTAATTCGAGAATTTGAATTATTTTTGCCTGCTATTTTAAGAATATGTTAATAAATGTTTTAAAATCTAAAATTCACCGGGTTAAAATCACCCAAGCGGATTTGAATTATATTGGCTCCATAACCATTGACGAATCGTTGATGGAAGCTGCAAATTTAATAGAGGGCGAAAGGGTTCAAATCGTGAATATTAATAATGGTGAACGACTTGAAACATACGTAATCAAAGGAAAAAGAAATTCTGGAACGATTTGCTTAAATGGCCCTGCAGCAAGACGTGCAGCTGTAAACGATGTAATTATAATTATTGGTTATGGATTAATGGATTTTGAGCTTGCAAAAACTTTTAAGCCATCACTTGTTTTTCCAAATGAGCACACTAATTTATTAGATTAGATTTAGTTTTAACCCTAATAACATAAAAAACAAAAATGACTCGATTTGAATTTCTTCAAAATAAATTGGTTTCAATTGAAGAAGCAAAAAGAAGAATCATGTCTTGGAAGTTAAAAGGAGAGAAAATTTGCTTTACAAATGGTTGTTTTGATATTTTACATTTAGGCCATGTTAATTATTTAGCAGCTTCTGCAGATTTCGGGAATCGTCTAATTGTAGCAGTAAATAGCGATGATTCAGTTAGAAAATTAAATAAAGCAGATAATCGACCGATTAATTCAGAGGAAGCCAGAATGATATTAATAGCTGCTTTGGGTTTTGTTGATTTAGTTTTAGTTTTTAATGAGGAAACTCCTATAGATTTAATTAAAGATTTACAGCCCGATGTACTTATCAAGGGTGCAGATTATGATGCATCGGAGCATGATTCCTTAAATATAAAATACATTGTAGGGTCTAAGGAAGTTAGAAGTTATGGTGGTGAAGTTTGTACCGTTGATTTTGTTCCGGGATATTCTACGACTTTAATTTTAAAAAAAGGAAATTAATTTTTTTATTTGGTTTGCAACTTTTATTGGTTGTTTTTAGTCTTAAATTAAATATCTTTACGAATTAATTTTTCATATGATAAGCATGTTTAAATTTACTCTTCCTTTCCTATTTATAAGTTGTTTTTCTTTTTCACAAGTTCCAATAGCAAGTTTTTCTGCTCTTCCAACAACTGCTTGTATTGGAGCACCAACTGTATTTACAAATACATCGAACGGAGGAACTGCTCCACTTTCCTATCTTTGGAATTTTGGAGATAGTACTTTTTCAACTTTAACGAGTCCAACTCATACTTTCATTAGTGCAGGAACTTTTAATGTAACCTTACTTGTAACATCTGCAAATGGACTCACCGCCAGTGCATCTCGGCAAATAATTATTCAACCCATTCCTACACCAACTTTTGTAGCACCAATAAGTAGTAATTGTGCACCTGCATCCATTAATATAAATAATACTACTCCTTCTGTTGCTGGATCATCTTATTTATGGAATTTTGGAAACGGTTCAACTTCAATTCTTGAAAATCCTCCTGCTCAAACTTATAATACTAATGGTTCTTTCACTGTTTCTCTTACGATAACAACTTCAGCCGGGTGTTCAGGAACTACTTCGATTCCAAATTTTATTACGATAAGCAATGTAGCACCATCTTTTTCTGCAGATTTTGAAGGGGGCTGCTTTCCCTTGACTGTTCAGTTTACAGATCAATCTATTCCTCCTTCGCCATTAAATCCTATTACCTCTTGGTCCTGGAATTTTGGTAATGGTCAAACTTTTAATGGTCAAAATCCTCTAGCTCAATTATATTCTGCTTTAGGTTTTTATACTGTTTCTCTGAGTGTAACAACTCAGTCAGGTTGCGTTGGTAGTACTGTTTTAGATAGTTTTATAACTGTAGGTCAGATAAACTCAATGAACTTTACTGTTGATTCTCCTTTTAATTGTATTAATACGGATGTTGAATTTACCCCTACTGTAGTTGTGAGTCCTGTAAATCCAAGCTCTCCAATTACCTATTTTTGGGATTTTAACGATGGTTCATTAGATACATCTACAGTTCAAAATCCAACCTATCAATTTGAATCAGATTCAGGGTACTTTGATGTTATGTTAGTTGTTGATTATTTAGGATGTAAGGATACGCTTGTTATGAATGATATGGTCTATATCAATGCTCCAACAGCATTCTTTGATCTTGATACAAATCTAATTTGTAATCCCACTCCTTTAGTTTCGGCTATTTGGCCAGCTGTTGCGATAGTAAGTGATACCTCTGTTCACGGACTCTTAAGTGACAATGTTCAAATGATTTGGCAGTGGGGTGATGGCTCACCAAATACAGTATTAAATGATGCTGAACTAGACGACGCTAATTTAGGAAGTACTACGCATAGTTATACGAATTATGGCACCTATGAAATTCAGCAAGTTATTAATAATATTACCACAGGATGCAGTGATACAAGCAAACAATTTTTTTATGTTTCTCGTATTACTTCCGACTTCTCAATTCCTAACGATACTATTTGCCAGGGAGTCGAAATTCAACTCTCTGATTCGAGTTCATCTTGGAGTTCTCATTCAATTGATTCTTGGACTTACAACATGGGAAATCAAGAATTTGTAAATAATGGTCCAAATCCGACATACACGTATCCTGGTTTTGGTAATTATGTGATTGCTTTGGTGGTAACAAATGATGTAGGTTGCTCGTCTTCAAGTACCGAATCTATTAAAGTTTTAGCTCCTCCTTTTGCTGTAATATCGACACCAGCAGCAGATGAGGGTGGATGTTCTCCTCATTTGGTTACATTTCTTAATTTAACCGTTCAACCCTGTTCTTTTAATCCAATGAATCATTTTGATTGGACTTTTTCCGATGGCTCTCCCGGAATTACTACTTTACCTGTTCCAGACCTCGGAGAACCAAGTGCTCCAATTATTTTGCTTTCACCAGGTAGTGGATATTCTACTGCAAATAATATCGCTACAACAGGAGGTAGTGGTACAGGATTAACTGTAAATATAACTACAACAGGTGGTGCAGTAGGCAGCAACATTACAATAAATAATCCAGGTTCGGGATATAATATAAATGATATTATAACAATTGTTGGAGGAACTACTCCCTCTACATTTAGAATAACATGTATTGTACAACCGCCTCAAACATCAATCCAACATACGTTTACAGGTGAAGGTGTGTATGTTACAACCTTAACTGCTTATAATGATTTTGGCTGTTCTAGTTTTTCTACCAAAGAAGTAACCCTTACAAAACCTATTGCCTTTTTTACATTAGATAATATTTTTTGCAATGGTACGATACTGAATACTGATAACTTATCAGTTGGTGTTGCACCTCTAAACTATGAATGGTATATTGATAATACAATAGGTGATACCTTATCTACAGATTTTAATCCAAATGAGCCTTATATTGAACAAAATGTAGCTCCTGGTCAAACAAGCGCAATTCATAATTTGATTCTAATAGCAGAAGATATAAATGGCTGCAAAGACACTGTTTCAATTTCTTTTACTACATCTATTCCTAATGCTAATTTTACAGAGAATTTACCTAATTCTATTCCCTGCCCCCCGATAACAGGAGATTATATAGATCAATCAACTTCTTATGGAACCATAAATACTTGGCAGTGGGATTTCGGTAATGGCAATCAATCTGGATTACAAAACCCTTCAAATACCTATTTTTTTCCTGGCACTTATGATTTGTCACTAACTATTACTGATCAATATGGTTGTCAAGACGATACATTATTCAATGATTATATAATCGTTGGAGGTCCTAGCGGGATTCCTCAATATAATTATGATGTTTGTACCCAAACAGCTAGTTTTTTTATAACAGACCAAAATAATATTTCTTCAGTAGTGTGGAATTTAGGAAATGGGACAACTCAGTCTAACCTAAGTTTTGATTATGTTTATAATATTGGAACCTATTCGCCTAGTGTAATATTAACTGATGCTGCAGGTTGTAATGTTCCTTATCCTATAAATCCTCAAATAATAGTAACTAACACGAGTGGTCTTAGCGCTAATTTTTCAGCAAATCCCAATCCTGTTGATATTAATACCGCTGTAACGGTTCTTGATCAATCTTCTTCTTCTTTAGGATCACCAATTACAAGTTGGTCTTGGGATTTTGGAAATGGGACTACTTCAAATCTTCAAAATCCTCCATCAACAACCTATCCGCTTGTTAGCCCTTATACAATTAGTTTAACAATTGGAAATACTCTTGGCTGCTCTAGTACTTATACTCTTATAATTAATGTAAATTCAGATATCGTTCCTATTCTACCAAATGTATTTACGCCAAATGGAGATGGGAATAATGATAATTTTGTATTACTTGTAGATTCTTTCTCCTCATATACTTTTACAGTTATGAATAGGTGGGGGAATATTGTATTTGAAAAGGATAGAGATCCATCTTCCCCTTTATTTTTATGGGATGCAAAAACTAATGGAGGCGAAAAATGCAAAGATGGGGTTTATTTCTATCGCTTAAAAGGTTTGTTAAATGGAGGAACCGAATTTGATAAAACAGGTTATATTACACTCGTTAATCAATAAGGCATTATTTTTCTTCCTCTTCAAAAAAGAAATCAATATTTTGCGGGTTATTTGATGCAGCATTAAATGCTAGGACATCACATTTTTCATTTTCTAGATGACCATCGTGTCCTTTTACCCAGATAAAATTGAGTTTGAATTTAGGATGAAGCTCTAAATAACGTAGCCATAAATCTGCATTTTTTTTTCCTTTAAAGTTTTTCTTTGCCCATCCAAAAACCCATTTCTTAGAAATAGCGTCAATTACATATTTTGAATCAGAATAAATATGAACAGGATATTTATTTGTTTTTAAATTTTCAAGGGCGTAAATTACAGCTAATAGTTCCATCCTGTTGTTTGTAGTTCTTCGAAAACCCTCTGACAATTCTTTTACTTGATTGTCAAATTCTAAAATAACTCCAAATCCACCGGGTCCAGGATTTCCTCTTGACGAACCATCAGTATAAATATTGACTATTTTCATTTCTTTTCTCGCTTAGGATTTTGAGATAAAAATCCTTTCCAGGACCCTCCATTTCCTTTATTGTGTTCTCCTATTCCTTTTGAGAAATAATGACAAACAGCAACGGCTAATCCATCAGTAGCATCTAGATATTTTGGAATATCATCAAACGATAATAATTTTTGAAGCATAGCAGCAACTTGTTCTTTTGAAGCATTTCCATTCCCTGTAATTGCTTGTTTTATTCTTCTTGGTGCATATTCTTCAAATGGAATATTGTGATTTAAACAGGAAGCAATTGCTACCCCTTGAGCTCTTCCTAATTTTAGCATTGACTGCACATTTTTACCAAAAAAAGGAGCTTCTATTGCCATTTCATCCGGATGAAATTCCTCAATTAAGCCATTTAAGCGATCCAAAATCCGTTTTAATTTTTCAGGATGATTAGTAAGTTTATTTAACTGAATAATTCCAAAATTAAGCATTGTTAATTTACCGTTTTTCACTTGAATTAAGCCATAACCCATGACGGTTGTTCCAGGGTCAATTCCAAGAATTATGCGGTCTTCAATCATTATTTCTTTTTCAGAAATAAAACTAAATATAATTCAGGGATATTTGTATTTTTTGACTTTAATTCCTAAAAATAAGTAGGATTAACTTACAGCTATAATTTTTGTTTTATTCAACCTTTCTTATACTCAAGTATTTTCTTAACTTAGTTTCATGTATAAAGGATTGCAGATTTTAGTTTTTTTGTTTCTTGCACTGCATGTTCCAGTCTGCAACTTTGCTCAAAGCAAGGAAGAAATTCTTCTTCGAGAAATTAGTTCTTCAAAAACTCAAAACTCAAAAATTGACAAATTAATAGAACTTCATAATTATTATTCAACTACTAATCGACAAAAATGGTTTGAATCAATTGATCTTTTGAACAAGGAGGCGCTAAAAATTGAATCAGAAGAATTAAAAGGAAGATTATTTCTATCTATGGGATCTGCCTATTTGGAGCTCGGTAATATTCCAGATTTCAAAAAGTGTTATGAATTAAACATTGCTAATAAAAAGTTTTTGAGGTTTGAGGACAAACATGTTCAAAGACAATTAGCAATAGAATATTTAGTTACAAAAAAAGATGCTTCAGCTTCAAATTTTTCATTGAAACATATTGTATTTGCAAAAAAAAATAAGCAGAATAGGTTTATTTCAGAAGCTTATCTTTCTCGCTCTTTATTTTTTATGCAAACTCAGGTAAAAGATTCAGCTATTTACTATGCCAATTTAGCAACAGATTTCGCGAAACGCTCGGAAACCAAGATATGTTTAGCACTTTCTTTACATCATGAAGCAAAGGTTCATTTTTTTTTTAGAAATTATCTTGAAGCAATAAACGAAGAATTTAAATTCCTTTATCTTGCTGAAGAATTAGACAATACATATTTTAAGTCTTTAGCCTACAGGTCTATTGCTGAAATCTCATTTGATGTAGGTAATTTTGACGAAACCACTATATATTTAAAGAAAGCAAATACTTTTTCAACTCGTTTATCGGATTTTTATGAGCAGGCAAAATTGAAGATTTATTTTGCTAAATTGTTTCTTGCTC